>NZ_JBEOWS010000081.1:0-29511 GCF_040296125.1 Streptomyces sp. NPDC002265
CAGGACCGCGAAGGCGGACAGGCCGAGGTCGATACCGGCGTCGGTCTGAACGCCGGGGAGGATGTCCGGCTCGGTGTCCACGACGAAGCTGAGGAAGTACCGGCCGCAGCTGTCCTTGGTGACGGTCAGGGACGTGGGTGCGGCCGGAAGCCTGCGGGACCACTTGACCTTGACGTTGCCGACCTTGGCCACGTACACCCTGCCGTCGCTCTGGAGGCAGAAAGCGTTGGTGTTCAGGCGGATCGACTGCCGGGTGTCCTTCTTCGACTTGTAGCGGGGAGGGCCGGCCTTGCGACCCTGCCGCTTGCCCCTGAGGCTGTCGAAGAAGTTCTTGTAGGCAGCGTCCAGGTCCCGCAGAGACTGTTGCAGGACGACCGCCGAGACGTCGGCGAGCCAGGCGCGTTCCTCGGTGCGCTTGGCCTGGGTGATGCGAAGCCGGGACAACGCGGCCGACTTCACATACGGCAGCCCCGCCGCGTGCGCTTCCTTGCGATCACGCAGGCAGTCGTTCCACACCACCCGCGCGCACCCGAACGCCTGGGCCAGCGCACGGCGCTGGGCGGCATCCGGGTAGGCCCGGTAGTTGTAGCGAAGCTGCATGAAAACGACACTACTACGATTGGTCTCATAGACGCACAGAACGACCACAGACAGGGCAGGCACGTTGCTTCGGCGATGCATGTGCACTTGGTCTTCGTGACGAAGTACCGGCGCGGGCTGTTCAACGACGAGATGCTGACACGCTGCGAAGAGATCATGCGCAAGGTCTGCGAGGACTTCGAAGCGGAGCTGAAGGAGTTCAACGGCGAACGCGATCACGTCCACCTCCTCGTGCACTACCCGCCCAAGGTCGCCGTCTCCAAGCTGGTCAACAGCCTCAAGGGCGTCTCCGCCCGCCGGATACGGCAGGAATTCACCAGCCGGATCAACCGCACCATCATGCACGGGCACCTGCGGTCGCCCCCGTATTTCTCCGCATCGTGCGGAGGAGCACCGTTGGCGATCGTGCGCCAGTACATCGAGCAGCAAAAACGTCCGCTCTAACGTGCACGTCAGAGCAGTCTTGAGACGCATTCATCCCCGGCGTGAACGCCCGGGGCCTTCTGCAAGAGTCCCGGTAAAGCCGCCGTGCCCCTGGCGGGACAGGTGCCGACCGTCGCGAGCAATCCGCCTGCGGATCCGGCGCCTTGGGGTCCGGCGACGAACGCGAGGTGCCCATCTGGTGCTCAGCGACGAAGACGGCCGGGGCGTGGCGGCTGGATGCTCCTGCGCATCCCTCACCGCCACGGTGGGCTGCTGGAGGCTTCTTATGAGACTGCACGGAACCAGGACAGCAATGTTGTGTGTGATCGCGCTCGCCGCCACGGCCTGCGCTGGAGGGGCCTCGGGCTCAGGTGCCGAGAATCAGGGCGCCTATGTCCGCAACGGCACGTTCACGTCGACCCTGTCGCAGGACCCGGGCAAGCTCGACCCGTACCACACCGTTGTCGCGGCGGCCAACGACCTGCTGTCCTATGCCTACGACCCGCTGGTCTCCCTGGACGACAAGGGAAACCCGATCCCGGGCATCACGACCAAGTGGGACGTCACCCCCTCATCGGTCACGCTGACGCTGCGCAAGGGCGTCACGTGCTCCGACGGCTCGGCGGTGACCCCGAGCGTCGTCAGCAAGGACCTGGACTATCTCAAGGACCCCAAGGCCGCCTCGCCGCTGCTCGGCATCGTGCTGCCGGGCCCGGACTTCACCACCGAGGCCGACGACGCCGCGGGCACCGTCACGATCACCACCGGCAAACCCTACGGCCTGCTGCTCCCGTCGCTGTCCGCCTTCTTCGTGGTGTGCGGCCGCGGCACGGCCGACCCCACCGCACTGGCCAGGACCAGCAGTGGATCGGGCCCGTACAGGCTGACCGAGGCCGTGCCCAACGACCACTACACGCTGGTCCGCCGCGACACGTACGCCTGGGGGCCCGACGGCGCCAGGATCAATGTGCCCGGAGCCCCGCAGAAGATCGTCCTGAAGATCGTCAACAATGACACCACCGCAGCCAACCTCCTCACCAGCGGCGCCCTCAACGGCAGCGTCGTCAACGGCCCCGACCGGGAGCGGCTGATGCGCGCCATGAAGGAGTACCGCTTCGAGGACGGCGGGACACTGGCGGTGTTCAACGAGCACCCGGGCCATCCCGGCGCCGACCCCGTGGTCCGCAAGGCGCTCACGCAGGCCCTGGACCGCGGGCAGATCGCGGATGTGCTCACCGACCGGCAGGGCAAGATCGGTAACACCACGATGGGCGTGCCGCCGCTGATCTGCGACGACTCCGGCGCTGCGGCGGGCATCCCCGCGTTCGACGAGGCGGCCGCAGGCGCCGCGCTGGACGCGGCGGGCTGGCGCAAGGGCGCGGACGGGGTCAGGTCGAAGGGCGGCAAGCGCCTGAGCCTCACCGCGATGTACTCCTCCGACCGGCCGAACGCGTCGGCGGGCATGGAGCTGTTCTCGGCCGCGTGGAAGAAGCTCGGGGTCGACGTGCGGGTGAAGAGCCTGAACTCGGCTGCCTTCCTGCAGGCGGTCTTCCAGAGCGACAACTGGGACGTCACCCCGGAGATCAACCTGGCCACCCAGCTGCCGTCACAGAGCGTCAGCTTCTTCTCGGGCCCGGGCGCCCCCAAGGGATCCAACTTCGCAGGCATCCACAACACCGCCTACGAGCAGCTGGTCGCCCAGGCGGTGCCGACCCCGGGCCGGCCCGGCTGTCAGGTGTGGGCCGAGGCCGAGAAGGCGCTCTTCGCCCGAGCCGACGTCGTCCCCATCGCCCAGCGGTACGTCAGCTACTTCGGGCGCGGCGCGACCTTCGAGATGTCCGGCGAGATGCCCCTGCCGACCAGTATCCGGCTGCGCGCCAACTGAGGGGACACCACGCCATGGCTCAGCCATCCCCGGGCCCCGTGACGGTCCCGCGCGACGGTTTTCGGGCGGTCGTCGCCGGCGCCGAGCGCCAGGGGAAGGACATCAGGCGGTCCTCCCCCTGGGCACGGTTTGTGATCAGACGCGTGGTACGCCTGGCGATCTCGCTCTTCGTGGTCATCACCGCCTCGTTCCTGCTTGTCCACCTGGTCCCCGGGGATCCGGTGCGGTCCGCTTTGGGCATCACGGCCGACCCCGCCGTGGTGGCGGCCCGCCGAGCCCAACTCGGCCTGGACAAACCTTTGCTGACGCAGTACCTGCACTACCTGGGAGGCGTCTTCACCGGGAACCTCGGTACCTCGATCACGAGCGGTGATCCGGTGTCGTCGGTCATCGCCACCCGGCTGCCGGCGACCGCGCAGTTGGCGGGTCTGGCGTTCCTGTTCACCTCGCTGGTGGCCGTCCCTGCCGGTATGTGGGTGGCCGTGGCCACTTACGGTGGGCGCCGCCGCGGCGCGAATCTGGCCTTCACCAGTGTGACCGGCATCTGCACCACCGTCCCCGACTTCCTGATCGGCGTGGGTCTGGTCTTCGTCTTCGCGGTCACACTGCCCTGGCTGCCACCCGCCGGCGCCGACACACCCGCCTCCTACCTTTTGCCCGTGCTCGCCTTGGCTCTCGGTCCCAGCTGCCAGCTCGCGCGCATCATCCGCACCGAGACCACCCGCGTCCTTGGGCAGGACCATGTGCAGGTCGCCCGCAGCAAGCGCCTGCCCGCGCGGCTGCTCTACCTGCGCCACGCGCTGCCCAACGTGCTCACCGCGGGGCTCACCGTCGGCGGCATCCTGTTCGCTGCGCTGGTCGCAGGCAGCGTCCTGGTCGAGAACGTCTTCGCCTGGCCAGGGCTCGGCAGTACCGTGGTGGGCGCGATCGTCGCCCAGGACTACCCGCTGGTGCAGGCGATCGTCCTGCTCCTGGGTGCGGTGGTGCTGGCGGTGAACCTCGTCGTCGATGTGGCCCTCGGTCTGCTCGACCCCCGCTCGACCCTCACGAGGAGCTGAAGAACGGTGACCACGCACAGCAGCCGGTACGCCTGCCGGATCGGCCCCACAGGAATGACGGGCGCACTCGGCCTGCTCCTGCTGCTCTTCCTGGCGGTTGCGGGCCCCGTCATCTGGGGCGCCGACGCCTCGCACCTGGATGTGGCCGCGGCCCAGCAGGGACCCTCCGCACGGCACCTGCTCGGCACCGACAGCCTGGGCCGGGACATGCTCGCCCGCGTGCTGTCGGGGGCCCGTCTCTCCCTGGTCCTCGCGGTGTCGGCGACGGCCCTGGGTTCGGCGGCCGGCGTGCTGCTCGGCGCGTTCCCCACCGTCCTCGGCCACCGCGGCCGCCGGGCATGGGAATCGGCGATGAACACCGCGATCGCGTTCCCCGCGCTGCTGCTGGCGTTGTGCGTCGCGACCGTGGCCGGTGTCGGAGCGACAGGTGCGGTGGTGGCCCTCGGTATCGCGACCGCCCCCAATTACGCGCGCTTGACCTACACCCTCGCCTCGTCCGTGTCCGGCTCGGACTACGTCAGTGCCGCACGGATCCTCGGGGTGTCCCGGTGGCGCCTGACGCTGCGTCACATCCTGCCCAACATCGCCGAACCGCTGATCGTGACCACGACCCTGCAGGTCGGCGGCATGCTCATCGCCCTGTCCGGGCTGAGCTTCCTCGGGCTGGGCGTCCAGTCGCCCTCCTACGACTGGGGGCGCCTGCTCAGCGAGAACCTCAACCGCATCTACACCGCCCCCGCCGCGGCCCTCGCGCCCGGCGTCGCCATCGTCATCGCCGGGCTGGTCTTCAACGCCCTCGGCGAGAGCGCGGCCGCCCTCGTCCGCCGCGACCCGGCCACCGCCCGAACCGCCCGTCCGCGCTGGTTCGGTGGGGCACTGCGCCGCACCACCGCGGGCCCACCGCAGGCCGCAACGGCCGCGCAGGAGACGGCCGGGCAGGAGACGGCCGGGCCGACGGCCGACGCGTACGCGCTGCGCGTGCACGACCTCTCGGTCGTCTTCCCCAGCCCGGCCAAACCGGTGCACACCGTGCGGGGCGTCACCCTGGACGTGGGGCGCGGCGAGAAGGTCGGCATCGTCGGCGAGTCGGGCAGCGGCAAGACGCTGACGGCCCTGGCGATCGCCGGGCTCGTGCCGCAGCCGGGGCGGGTCACCGCCGGCCTCATGGAGATCGCCGGACGGGACCCCGCATCGTTGCGGGCACCCGAGCAGCGCAGGCTGCTGGGTTCGATGACCGCGGTGGTCTTCCAGGACCCGCAAAGCTCCTTCAACCCCGCACTGAAGATGGGGCGTCAGCTCACCGAGGCCAGCGAGGTCCACCTCGGCCTGCCACGCGCAAAAGCGATGCGGCTCGCGCAGGACCGGCTGCACCAGGTCCGTGTCCCCAGCCCCGCCATCAGAATGGCCCAGTACCCGCACGAGCTGTCCGGCGGCATGCGACAGCGCGCCATGATCGCCATGGGTCTGATGGGGGAACCCGCACTGATCATCGCCGACGAGCCCACCACCGCGCTCGACGTGACCGTGCAGGAACAGATCGTGCGGCTTTTGGGCCAGATCAACGAGGACACCGGAGCGGCGATCTTGATGATCTCGCACGACATCTCGGTCGTCACCTCGTTGTGTCAGCGGGTGGTGGTGATGTACGCAGGCCGGATCGTCGAGGACATCGGCCTCACCTCCCTGCTCGACGGTCCCGCCCATCCCTACACCGAGGCGCTCCTGGCGGCCGTGCCCCACATGACCAGCGACCGGGACCAGCCGCTGGCCACCATCCCCGGCCGGCCCCCGCAGCCCCTCGAGATGCCCTGCGGCTGCGCCTTCGCACCGCGCTGCCGGTTCGCATCCGAGCAGTGCCGCAGCGAGCAGCCGCCCCTGGAGGTGCGCGACGGGCGGCGCATCGCCTGCTGGCACCCGCGTCCGCCGATTCCGGCGGGCCGTACCGGTACGACGACCACCGAGGTGGGACCGGCATGAGCGGATTGCGGATCGAAGGGCTGACCGTACGGTACGGGCGGGGTCGCCGCGCCATGACGGCGGTCGACGGCGTGAGCCTGACCGTGCCCCCGGGAAGGATCGTCAGCCTGGTCGGCGAGTCGGGCTCGGGCAAATCGACCCTCGCCCGCGCCATCGTCGGACTCGCTCCCCTCACCGCGGGCCAGGTCCTGCTGGACGACGAGGACATCACCTGCGACACAGCCCGCCGCCGGCGGATCCAGATGGTGTTCCAGGACCCCTACGCCTCGCTCAATCCGCGGATGAAGGTCGGGGCGAGCGTGGACGAGGCGCTACAGGCCCGCGCCGGTGCGCGCCTGACACGCCGGCAGCGCAGCCGGGAGATCGGACGACTGCTGGAACTGGTCGCGCTGTCCCCCCAGCATGCGGACATGCTCCCTGGGCGCCTGTCGGGCGGCCAACGGCAGCGGGTGGCCCTCGCCCGGGCGCTCGCGGTGCGCCCCGACGTCATCATCGCCGACGAGATCACCAGTGCCCTCGACGTCTCCGTGCAGGGCGCGGTGCTCAACCTCGTCCGCGACATCCGGAGCCGTTCCGGCACCTCGATGCTGTTCATCTCGCACAACCTCGAGGTGGTCCGGTACGTCAGCGACGTCATCGCCGTGATGTACCTGGGCCGCATCGTGGAGGCCGCCCCCACCGAGGAGCTCCTGTCCCGGCCCCGCCACCCCTACACCAGGGCCCTGCTGGCAGCCGTGCCCCGGCTGGGCCGGTCCTGGCGCGAGATCACCACGCCGCCCGGGGACCTGGACGCCCCCGATCCCCACCGTCCTCCGCAGGGCTGCCGCTTCCACCCCCGCTGCCCCGTCGGGCCGCGCGTGAACGCCTCCCGTCCGGTGTGCCTGACCCTGGACCCGCAGCTCGACGCGGCGAGGCGACCCCACCGGGTGGCCTGCCACTTCGCCGACGACCTGGCGGCCGCCGGCAACCTCATGGCCGGCGGCCCCACCCGGGACGCCGCAAAGATCGGCGAAGAACGCGACGGCCTGTCGAGGGGCGGGCACGCCTCGCTCGCCGCGGCGGCCGCCACCGATGAAGAGACCGCGACGAAGGAGCAACGGTGACACTGGACCAGGCAGAACTGGGACGACGGCTCGAAGAGCTCGCCCGCGTGTACCGCGTGCCCGGCGCCTGCTTGGCCGTCCACGCGGGCGGCCGGACCACTCTCACGGCGGCGGGCGTGCTCAACCGGGGTACGGGAGTGCCGACCACGACCGATTCGCTGTTCCAGATCGGTTCCATCACCAAGACGCTGACCACCACCCTGGTGATGCAACTGGTGGACGAGGGGCTGCTCGACCTCGACGAGCCGGTGGTGAAGGTGCTGCCCCGGTTCAAGGTGGCCGACCCGGACGTGACCGCGTCGGTGACGATGCGTCACCTGCTCACCCACACCAGCGGCATCCAGGGCGACGTCTTCACGGACGCCGGCCGCGGGGACGACGTGCTGGAGCGGTTCATCGCCCGATGCGCGGAGCTGGGCCAGTCGCACCCCATCGGTGCCACCCAGTCGTACTGCAACACCGGCTTCGCCATCGCCGGCCGGGTGATCGAGGTGCTCACCGGCCAGCTGTGGGACACCGCCCTGCGCGAGCGTCTCCTCGCCCCTCTGGGCATGGACCGCACCTTCACCCTGCCCGAGGACGTGCTGCGCTTCCGGGCGGCCATGGGGCACCTGCCGGTGCCCGACGGCGGAGTGGACGACTGGCCGCGACCCGCGCCGCGCTGGGACATCCCCCGCTCGGCCGGACCGGCGGGCATCGTCGTCGCCACCGCCGAGGACCTCGTCACCTTCGCCCGTATGCACCTCGCCGACGGCACGGCCGCGGACGGCACCCGCGTACTGTCCGCCACGTCCGCGCGCATGATGCGCGAGCCGCAGGTGGCGGTGCCGGACCGCTGGACCATCGCCGACCACTGGGGCCTGGGCTGGTTCCTGCCGACCTGGGAGGGCCGGACCCTTTACGGCCACGACGGCGGCACCATCGGCCAAAGCGCGTTCCTGCGCATCCTCCCCGACCGGGACGTCGTCATCGTCCTGCTCACCAACGGCGGACGCGCCCGGGAGCTGTTCCAGGCGGTCGCGAACGAGGTCCTCCCTGAGAGCGCCGGGCTGCGCGTGCCCGGGCCGCCGCAGCCGCCCGCCGAGCCCCTCCGCGTGGATCTCGCCGACTGGTACGGGAGCTACGAGCGGCACGGCGTGCACATGGACCTCGCCCCGTGCGAGGACGGCACGCCGCACCTCACCGTGACCCACAACGAGGGGCTGGCCGGCCTCGAGGAGCCACCGCACCGGATGCCGCTGACCGCCGTCGATCCGGACGCCGGCCTCTTCGTCACCCGCGAACAGGACTTCGCCGCGTGGACACCCGTCGTCCTCTACACCCTGGGCGACAGCTCCCGCTACCTCCACTTCGGAGGTCGCGCCACGCCGAAGACCAGCTGAACACGCGCCCCTCGTACCGCCGCGCCCGTGGCCGGATGCGGCGGCACGAGGACCACAGTCCGGGGGCCTGCGCCGGGAGCGCCCGCCCCCGAGCCCTGCGTCGGGCAATTGCTCAGCCGGTGCCGAGCAGCCGCCCGATGAGCGCCGCCATGAGTGCTGCCCGCTGCGACATCGCGGACACGTCGGCGTACTCGCCCCGGGCGTGCGCGTGATCCCCGACCGCGCCCAGCCCGTCCAGGGTGGGCACCCCGAGCCCGGCGGTGACGTTGCCGTCCGAGCCGCCGCCGACCGCCGCGCGGCGCAAGGGGGCCAGCCCCAGCGCCTTCGCCTCCTGCGCGGCCGAGGCGAACAGATGTGCCGAATGGGAGGCCTCCAGCGCGTACCGGTTGACACCCCCGTCCAGTTCCAGGCCGGCGCCGGCGGCCACGGGCTCGAGCGAGCGCAGGGCGGCGTCCACCCGTTCCAGCTCGGCCGCCGTCCATGCCCGCACGTCCACCTGCACCAAGGCCCGTTCGGGAACCGTGTTCATGGAGGAGCCGCCCGACAGGACGGTCGGGGTCACGCTGGTGCCTGCGCCGGGATCGCCCAGCGCGGCGATGCGCAGCACCTGATGGGCGACTTCCACGGTCGCGTTGATGCCCTTGTCCGGCTCCAGCCCCGCGTGCGCGCCCCGCCCGCGGACGTGCAGCCGGTAGGCGCCGATGCCCTTGCGCGCCGTTTTCAACGCCCCGGCTGCGCTCGGTTCCGGCACCAGCACGGCCCGGCAGCCGCGGGCGGTGTCCTCGATCAGCTCACGCGAGGACGGAGCGCCGAGCTCCTCGTCGCTGGTGAGCAGGACCGCGACGCCCTGCGGCGACGACAGCAGCCGCAGGGCTGTGAACATCTGCACGATGCCGGCCTTCATGTCGAAGACACCGGGGCCACTGGCCAGGTCGCCATCCACCGTGAACGGCCATCCGGCGAGCGTGCCGGTCGGCCACACCGTGTCGAAGTGGCCGATCACCAGCACGTCCCCGGTGCCCGAACCCGGCCACAGCAGATGAGGCCGACCCTGCAACTCCAACCGCCTGGGCACCCTTCCCAGCGCCTGCGCGCCGAGTTCCGCGACCAGGTCCGCACACGCGTGCAGGGCCGGCAGGTCCGAGGAGAAGGACTCCTGCTCCACCAGCGCGGCCAGCTCGGCCCGCATCCGCGGCGCCTGCGCGGCGGCCGCGGCCAGCAGCGCGGCGGGCTTCACCGGGCCACCGCCGCTTTGGCGGCTCGCTCGCCGTGGCCCGCACGCAGCACACGGCCTCGCCGCTCACCGGTGAACTCCCCGCCGTCCACCACGACAGCCCCAGCCAGCACCACGTACACGATGCCCGTCGGCTTGACGTCGGGCACCGTGTAGGTGCCGTCATGGCCGACCGTCCGAGGGTCGAAGACGCACAGGTCGGCGATCGCGCCGGGCCCCACCCAGCCGCGTCCGGCGAGGCCGAACTGGGCGGCGGTCGCCGAGGTCGCCTTGCGGACCGCCTCCGGCCAGTCCACCACTTCCTCCTGGCGCACGTAGCAGCCGAAAAACCGGGGGAAGCAACCCCAGGTGCGCGGATGATCCAGCCCGGTGGGCATGCCGTTGTCGGAACCGATGCCGATGAGGGGATCGGCCATCATCGTCCGCAGGTCCGACTCGGCCATCATGGTCGGCACGATCATCGCGTTCACGTCGGCTGTGATCAGGGAGCACAGGGCCTCCCACGCGTCGCCCGCGCCGCTGACCTCCTTGAGGGTCCGGCCGGCGACCGAGGTGTCCCGGTGACGGTTGATCAGCACGTCGGCGGGCGTCACCTGGCGCCACAGGCCCGCCGCCATCGCCTGCGCCGGGTCCTCGGCCCTGGCACGCAGCCGGGCACGCTCGGCCGGGTCGGCCATCCGGGCCAGCAGCGCCTTCGCGCCCCCGGCCAGCGCCTCGGGGGGCAGCATCGCGTGGAGCATGGTGCCTCCGGCGAGGTAGGGGTACACGTCGCCGCGGACGTCCACGCCGGTCACCCGCGCCGCGTGCAGCTTGTCCAGCAGGATCGCGGACTTGCCGTGGTTGGGCCGGCCGGCCGCCTTGCAGTGGGAGATCTGCACCGGGATGCGTGCCCGCCGGCCGATCTCGATCGCCTCGTCCAGAGCGGCCTCCAAAGCGTCGCTCTCGTCGCGCATATGGGTCGCGTACGGGCGTTGCCACCGGTGGGCGACCTTGCCCAGTGCCACCAGTTCCTCGACGTCGGCGTAGGCCCCCGGTGTGTAGATCAGACCGCTGGAGAAGCCGGCGGCCCCCGCGGCGAATGCCTCGTCTGCCAGCGTGCACATGGCCGCCAGCGCCTCGGGGGCCAGCTTGCGGCGCATGCCGTTCGCCCTCAGCCGCAGCGTGTGGTGCCCGACCATCACGGCCAGGTGGTTGGTGGGACCGGCGGCCTCGATGTCGTCGAGGTACGCGCCGAAGGAGCGCGCCGTGTACGCGGCCCCGGCCGCGAGGTCGCCGAACAGCGCCTGAGCCTCCCGTGCGGCCGCGTCGTCCATCGGGGCGGCGGAGTAGCCGCAGTTGCCGGCGATCTCGGTCGTCACCCCCTGGAGCAGCTTGAAGGGCTGCGGATCGGGCATCATCGGGACCATGTCCGAGTGGCTGTGGGGGTCGATGAACCCCGGCGCGATGGCCATCCCCGCGACATCGATCTCCCGCCGGGCGGGCCCCAGATCGCGCCCGAGGGCCCTGACACGGTCGCCCGTCACGGCGACGTCCGCCCGCACGCCGGGGGAACCCAGGCCGTCGTAGACGGTGCCCCCGCACAACTTCAGCTCGTACACGCCACGTCTCCTCACGGTGGTTGCCTGCGGGATGGCAGTCTCGCCAAAGGCCCACACCTTCACCTCGTCTTCCGCGACCAATCCGGTGTGGCGACCATGTGGCCCGGCACATATCCCCGCCGGGTGCGGCGTGCGACCGTAAGCGGCATTGGAAGGACGGAACGTGACGAACCCTTACGCGCATCCCTCCCTGGCGCGGATACTCGACCTGCTCGGGACATCCGCCGCCCGTCTGCTCGCCGCGCCGGCGGGATGTGACATCCCGATCTCCGGGCACAGCGTCCTGGACGTCACCGAGGAGGAGGGCCCGGCCCACGAAGGCGCGATCCTGCTGGCCGTCGGGGTGTGTCCCGACGCCGCGGCCCTCCTTGACGCCCTGCCCGCGCTCGGCCGGGCAGGCGCCGCGGCGATCGCCCTCAAGACCCGCGGAGCGGACACCGGCCCGCTGGTCGAGGCCGCCACCGCCGCAGGAGTCGCTGTCCTCGCCGTCGCCGATGTCATTCCCTGGCGGCACATCGACGCGCTGCTCGCCGCCGCCGCGGGAACCTTCGGGCAGGACGCGCCAGGATTTCCCTCGGCCGCCGCGGTCGGCGACCTGTTCTCCCTGGCCAACGCCGTGGCGGCGATGGTGGGCGGTGCCATCACCGTCGAGGATCCCCAGCAGCGGGTCCTTGCCTACTCCAACCTCCCCGGCCAGCCGATCGACGACGCACGCCGCGACACCATCCTCGGGCGGCAGGTCCCCCTGGACGACCACTACCTGCGGATCTACCGGCGGCTGTGGCGCGCTGCCGGCGTCGTCCGCATCGGTGACGCCTCGCCGCTGCCCCGCCTCGCGGTGGCCATCCGGGCCGGTACCGAACTCCTCGGCTCCCTCTGGGCGGTGGAGTCCAGCACCCCGTTCGGCCCCGAGGCGGAGCAGGCACTCGCCGACGCCGCCAAGGCGGCCACGCTCCACCTGCTCAGGCTGCGCCGCGCCACCGAGCTGGAACGCCGGGCCCGCGGCGAACTGCTCCGCTCCCTGCTCGCCGGCAAGCCCCCCTCCGCGGCCAGGTTCGGCATCGACCTCGGCCGGATGACCGTGCTCGCCCTCGAACTGCCCTCCTGCTCCAACACCCCGGTCAACATCCTCGGGCTGCAGGTCGCAGACCTGGTGATGGCCTGCGCGGAGACGTTGACCTCTTCCACCTCCTGCGTGGTCGAGGGACAGGTCGTCTACGCCCTGCTCCCCCTTGCGGAGGACATACCGCAAACACGAGTGGCATCACTGGCCGAAACCGTCATCACCCGCTGCGAACAGTCGCTGCACACCCGGCTGCGGGCCGGCATCGGATCCGCGGTGGCCGACTTCGCGGACGTACCGCGCTCGCGCCTGGAGGCAGACCGGGTCCTGGCCGTGCTCGCCGCCGAACCACTGCGCGCCCGCGTCGCCACCATCGAAGACGTGCGCTGCCAGGCGATCCTGCTGGAACTCGAAGAAACCATCGCCAACGACCCGCGGATCCATCTCGCCTCGGTCACCGCAATGCTGCGCCACGACGCCGAGAGGGGGACCCGGTACGCCGAGACCCTCCTGGCGTACCTCGACGCCTTCGGTGACACCACCGTTGCAGCGGACCGCCTGCACGTCCACCAGAACACCTTCCGGTACCGCATTCGCCGCCTCGGGGAGCTGTTCGGCGTGGACCTGGGCAACGCGGACGAACGCCTGGTGACCTGGCTGCAGTTGCGGCTGATGGTCTGCGAGGCAAGAACAGCGCCGACCCCCGCCGAAGGCCTCCACGTCGTCGTACCCCACCAAGTCCCAGGCCGGGATTGATATGCCACGACGAAGCACTCGGCCGCGGATGCAAACAGAGTGAGGGGGTGGCTACTTCACCCATCGCCGCCCTCCCGGGCGCCGTACCCGATGCACTGGACGGGGCCGCGGCCGCCGCGGCGGCCGCCCAGGCCCGTGCCGGGGTCGAGGTGCGCGAACTCAGCGACATCCCTGCACTGACCAGCGCGGCCCTGCTGTTCGCGGACATCTGGAACACCGACCGGCCGCCACTCAACTCCGACGTCATGCGGGCGCTCGCCCACGCGGGCAACTACGTGGTGGGGGCCTTCGACGGCGAGGAACTGCTCGGCGCGTCCGTCGCCTTCCTCGGCCTGCGCGAGGGGCCGACCCTGCACTCCCATATCAGCGGCGTCCACGCCGGCGCGCAGGGGCGCAGCATCGGCTTCGCGCTCAAACTCCACCAGCGCGCCTGGGCCATCCGCCGCGGGATCGACAGCGTGACCTGGACCTTCGACCCGCTGGTACGGCGCAACGCCTATTTCAACCTGGTCAAACTCGGTGCCCGCGCCACCGAGTACCTCACCGACTTCTACGGCGACATGAGTGACGGGATCAACCAAGGCCAGCACAGCGACCGACTCCACCTCTCCTGGCCGCTGCTCGCCCCCCACGTCATCGATCTGCTCGACGGCGTGCCAGGCCGCCGCCCCGCACAGCCGGATGCCGCCGCCCACGCCGAGCCCCGCCTCGTACAGGGCCCGGACGGCGGCCCCCAGTCGCACCCCACCGACGCGCAGGCCCAGCTGTGCTGGATCCCCCCGGACATCGAGGCCGTGCGCCACCAGGACCCCGCCGGTGCCGCGCACTGGCGCCTGGCCCTGCGCACCGCCCTGACCGGCGCCCTCGCCGAGGGCTACCGCATCCGGACCTACACCCGGTCCGGGCACTACCTACTCACCCGGAGGAACCCGTCGTGAAGATCGCCGGATGCGAACTGCGGCGCGTACGGCTGCCGCTCGTCGAGCCGTTCCGCACCTCGTTCGGCACCCAGCACGCCCGCGAGCTGCTGCTCCTGCGCCTGCTCACCCCCGACGCGGAAGGCTGGGGCGAGTGCGTGGCGATGAGCGACCCGCTGTACTCGGACGAGTACAGCGACGGTGCCAAGCACGTCGTCCAGCACTTCCTCCTGCCCCGGCTCGCCGCGGTTCCCGAGATAACGGCCGCCCACATCGCGCCGCTGCTCGCCCCCGTCAAGGGCCACCGCATGGCGAAGGCCGCCGTGGAGATGGCCGTTCTCGACGCCGAACTGCGGACCGCCGGCCTGCCCTTCGCCCGCTACCTGGGCGCAGTACACGACAAGGTTCCCGCTGGTGTCTCCGTCGGAATCATGGACTCGACCGACCGGTTGCTCGACGCGGTGGCCGGCTACCTGGACGCCGGGTACCTGCGCATCAAGCTGAAGATCCAGCCCGGCTGGGACGTGGAACCCGTCCGCGCCGTGCGGGAGCGCTTCGGCGACGAACTGCTGCTCCAAGTCGACGCCAACACCGCGTACACCGTCGCCGACGCACCCAGGCTCGCCCAACTGGACCAGTTCGGTCTGCTGCTGATAGAGCAGCCACTGGCCGAGGACGACGTGCGCGGCCACGCCGAACTGGCCCAGCGCATCCGCACGCCCCTGTGCCTGGACGAGTCGATCACCTCGGCGCGCGCTGCGGCCGACGCGCTGACCATCGGCGCCTGCACGATCATCAACATCAAGCCAGGTCGTGTCGGCGGCTACCTGGAGGCCCGGCGCATCCACGACGTCTGCGCCGCCATGGGAGCCCCGGTGTGGTGCGGGGGCATGCTCGAGACAGGGATCGGCAGGGCCGCCAACGTGGCGCTCGCCGCGCTGCCCGGCTTCGTCCTGCCGGGCGACATCTCGGCGTCCGCCCGTTACTACGCCCAGGACATCACCGCGCCCTTCGTCCTGTCCTACGGCCACCTGCCGGTGCCCGACGCACCCGGCTTCGGCGTCGATGTCCAACCCGACGCGCTCGAGGAGTTCACGATCTCGCGCACCTACGTGAACCTGCAGACCCTGCGGTAGGACCCGGAGTGCGGGCCCGAGAACCGCCGGCAGTCGAATCACGGAGGTCCGGCTGCCGGCGGTGCTTCGCACGGGTCGGCGAGCGGCGGTGCGGCCGCGCCCGGGCGTCCGGCACGAAACCGGCAGGTCAGCCGGCCGGCTGCGCCGCCCGGATGTAGTCGACGGCGGCACGGGCCACGGTGCCGATCACGGCGTCGGCCGGAGGGTTCACATACGCCAGCGCATCGGGGCAGGTGAACACAGCGACGGCATACCGGCCGCCGTCCGGGTACTCCACCACGCCGACCTCGTTGCGGACGAACGGCAACGTCCCGGTCTTGCCCGCGACCGTCACCCTGTCATCCGGGAAACCGCTGCGCAGCCGGTGCGGCCACACCTGCAGCCCCAGGATGCGGCGCATCGCCGCGCACGCCCCGGCCGACGCCGCCTGGTCCCGCCACATCATCGACAGCAGAGTGGTGATCGAGCGCGGTGTCCCGCGCGTGGCAGACGGGACGTGCAGTACGCGACAGGACCGCAGCCGCTCGGCTTCCGCATCACTCAGGTCCAGGGCGTCCACGCCGCCGAGTTCCTCGTCGAAAGCGTCGTAGATGTCGCGGCACGTCCCCTCCAGCCGGACCTCCTTCAGCCCCAGCCCTGCCATCCTGGCGTTGATGGCATCGATGCCGAGCAGGTCGCACAGGACGTCCGTCGCCGCATTGTCGCTCACGCTCATCATCCAGTAGGCCAGGTCACGCAAGGAGACGTCGACCGGGTCGAGCATGACCGACAACCCGGTCGGACCGGGCGACCGGCCGCTCTCCTGCACATGCACGCGGCTGCTCAGGTCGAGGATGCCCTCGTCACCTCGGGCGTACAGCTCCACCAGCACCGGGATTTTGCAGACACTGGCCAAGAGCACCGGATTGTCCGCCCCGTACTCGAACTGCACACCGCTGTCGATGTCGACGGCGTGAACGAAGCCGCCGGATCCGGCCGCCGCGAACGCCTCGTCGATCGTGCGCCGCACCTGCTCGGGTTCGGCCTGTGCCCTGACGCGGCCGCCGGACAGGCTGCCGGCCGTCGTCCTGCTCTCCTCCATGACCCTGACCCCTTCCATGATGTCGTGTTCACTCCGGGGCGCCCCACCCATGTCATCCCCACCCGAAACGAGCACAAGGAGGGCGCGGGAGCAGCATGGGCACCCAGGCAGGGCCGCGTCTTCGTCGGCGGCGACAAGGACAGCAGTTGCGATGCGGTGGGTGGGCCATGGCGCCGGAGGCAACCACCGGGGGACGGTGGGTGGAGGCGGCGTGGATCGGGCCGTGCGCACGGGCTGCCGTGCGCACGGTCGATGAGGCCCGCCGCCGAACGTCGTGCTCACCTCACTGCGTGACGAGCCACGGGTGGCCGACGCAGTCCGGCATGAACGTCGCTGATGTCGGTCCGGGACTGCCTGCGATCGGTGTCGGGCGCGAAGGCCAGCAGGACAACGGCCGGGACGAGGGCGCCGGCCATGATCGCGGATTCCGCCGAACGGCCACCCGCTGGAGCGCTGCCGCGGTCAGGACTTTGCGGACTCGTCCTATCGGCTGAGCCGTGAAATAGTCCGATCGAGTGATGATCAGGGGCAAATTGTCGACGAGGGTTAGGACTGCGCAAGGGGCCGAATCGCCACGCACACAGTTCGAAGAACGCACGCCCACCGGCCGGACCCGTCTCACGTCACGGACGGATTCCTGTCTGCTGTTGTTCCGCAGCCGGCTGGAGTGACCTGAGCGGTGGGACGGCCGCCTTCCGTTATCCAAGAGGACCCCTGATGCGCCTTCCCGTGCTTGCCACCAGCGCCCTGATAACCGCCGCCCTGGCCCTCCCCCTGGCCGCTCCCGCGTTCGCGGCCCCCCTCACCCACGCTCCCGTCGTCTCCGCCACGTCGCACGGGCCCCGCTCGCTGGACATATCGGCGATACAGCAGGCTCTGGACGCCATCACCGCCGCGGGCGCACCGGGCGTCATCGCGGAGGTCCGGGACGCACACGCAGGCGTCTGGAACAGCAGCAGCGGCACGGCCGGCCTCGAACGCCCGCAGAAACTGCGCGTCGGCGGGCTCTTCCGCGCCGGAAGTGTGACGAAGACCTTCACCGCCACCACAGCGCTCCAGCTCGTGGCCGAGAAGAAGGTCTCGCTCGACGCCCCCGTCGAGCGTTACCTGCCGGGTCTGGTCCCCAACGGGAAGAAGATCACGGTCCGCCAGCTGCTGAACCACCGCAGCGGGCTCGCCGGCTACACCGACACCCTCTGGCCCGGGGGCTTCGGGGAGATGTACGCGTCGCGGTTCAAGTCCTGGACCCCGCAGCAACTGGTCGCCGAGAGTGCCGCACACGAGCCGTACTTCGCCCCCGGAGCCGACGGGCACTACTCGAACACGAACTTCGTGCTGCTCGGGATGCTGATCGAAAAGGTCACCGGCAACAGCGCGGAGCACGAGATGACCGAGCGGATCCTCAAGCCGCTGGGGCTGCAACGCAGTTACTTCTCCGGGGACACCATCCGCATCCACGGCCTGCACGCTCGCGGCTACATGCACCTGGACGGCCCGGACAGCACCTGTACCGACTTCACGGACACCAACCTGTCGTGGGCGTCGACCGCCGGTACGTTGGTCTCCACCACACATGACCTGAGCAGCTTCTTCAAGGCGCTGATCGGCGGCAGGCTGCTGCCGGCCCGCCTGCTCGGCCAGATGAAGGCGATGCAGTCCCTGGACGACGGTTCGTCGTACGGGCTCGGACTGAGCCGTAAGGACGATCCCGCGTACGGCACCGCGTACGGCCACATCGGGGCGGCGACCGCCTTCAAGACGTACAGTTTCACCACCGCCGACAACAGTCGGCAGGTCACCTTCTCCGTCAACACCCTGGCCGACACCGTCAAGATGCGCGACGCCGTGAACGACGCGCTCACCGCGCTGCTCAGCGCCGGCAGGAAGGCGTAGTGGTACGGGCGCGTTTGCGCCGCGACGCCGGAGTGGAGCGGTCCGGGGACCTGGCCCACTCCGGCGTGCGATCAGCCGTCAGTTCACCTGACGACGATGCCGTCGTTCAGCTTCTGGTCGATGGAGCTGCCGGCGTCGTCCTTCGCCGTGACGTGGAGCGCCACGGTGTGTCCAGCCGTCAGGGCCTTGGCCGGAAGGACACCGAAGAAGCGGCCGTCCTTGGCCTTGCCCTTGAGCTGCTGCCAGTGCGCCCCGCCGTCGGTGGAGTAGCTGACGTCCAGGGACACCACGCGGCTGCCCGCAGCGTCCGGCGCCCGGCGGACAGCCAGCCTGATCGGCAGCGGGCGGCCCGGCCTGGCCTGGCTGTTGGCGTCGAGCGGGATGTCGTACGCGACGTTCAGCATCGGCACGGCCACGCTGGCGGAGGTCACCGGCGAGGTGCGGTACTCCCACACGGTGTGTGTGTCGTTGCCGCTGGTCAGCTTCCCCGGGGTGGAGTAGTCGCGCCGGACCTTCCACGTGGTCGGAGCCGATGGGGAGTTCATCACGAAGCCGCCGACGTAGTCGGAGAAGTCGAAGACCGGCCGGCCGTCCTGCCACACCTGGGTACGCTGGCCCCAGCCCGGTTCGCTTCCGGCCGGGTTGTCGTTCCACAAGGTGTTGCCGGCGGTGTCCGACATGTCTCGGATCCAAACGGTCATCGACTTCGCGTCGATGTCACCGGTGCCGATGCCGGTGAACGGGCCGGCGAGCTGGTCCTCGTGGGTGCGCTCACCGACGCTGTACTGCTTGGGAGCGGACAGCAGCTGCGTGCCCATCCAGTTGCTGGCGGAGAAGTGCTCGAACCAGTGGTGCCAGGCAACCCCCGGGGTGACGTACTCGGTCCGCTTGATCGGGAGTGCGATCGCCGATGCCCTGTCTCGCACCATGACCGCCGGCTGACCGTTCAAGGAGGGCAGGCGCTGCTCGTAGTCCCCCCGCGTCTCGTCGGCGTAGTTGAGGTTGCGGTAGTCCGCGTCGATCCGGGCCAGCTTGTCCACGTCCTTGGCCGACAGCACGTGCCGCATGTCGGCGGGGAACGAGTTGCCCGGGTAAGCCAGGTCGTACACCTGTGTGGCGTGCCCGGTGTCGGTAGCGTGCGCGGCGTCGACAAGGCGGAAGTACTGCTCGGTCGTCAAAGTGCCGTCGACGAGGGCGTCCCCGGTCTGGCCTGCGTAGAAGTCGACGCTGGTGTCACCGTCCGTGGACAGCAGGGCCGTCTCGGCGTTGCCGACTCCGTCGGCTGTCCTGCGGATCGAGGTCAGTGCGGTGATCGCTGTCGCGACCTTCCGGCTGGGGATGTCGGCCGTGACCGGCTTCGCCTGGCGCATGTCCATCACGACGTTGCTGCCGCGGCCGACGACCACCTGCGGGACGTTGAAGGCCGCGAGGGCGGTGTGACCGTCGGATTCCTGCTGGCCGACCGTCATGGCGAAACTCAGCCGGTGCCCCCGGGGCAGCAGCATCGTCTTTCCGCGTGCGGGGATCGCCACCAAGTCGTGGTGATCGCTGTCCAGGTCCACGAAATAGCCACCGGCGGTGGTCGGCTTGCCGTCCAGGCCGAGCGCGGACACGTGCAGGCTGCACAGGTCGGACTTCTGGAAGCCGATCGCCAGGTGCAGCGGCGCACCGCCGCCCTGCGGGGTCGCCACGACCTCGCCGGCGTACTCGCCCACCAGAGTGTCGCCGGGGTTCAGGGTGAGCGTGACGGTCTGCGAGCCGCCGGCTGGGATGCTCACCTGGTCGGCGGACAGCGTGGCCATACCCTGCGGCGCGGCGGCCAGGTTGTTGGAGGCGGTGAGATGCAGGGACAGGCCGAAGGACGCCGTGGCCTTGCCGTTGTTGGACAGGGTGACCTTACGGGTCATCGGCGCGGTGTCGTCGCAGGTCAGCCGGCCGAAGTCGAAAGTCGCCCGGTCGGGGACGACCTGCTGCTCGAGAGCCGCGCCAGTGTCCAGACGGCCGGCGCCCTGGTCGGAGCCGAAGACGACGGCCGGCGCCTGCCAGCCGAGGGTGTGCGAGCTGGACTGCAGCACCGACTTCAACTGCGCGGCGGTGTACTCCGGGTGCTGTGCCGCGAGCACCGCTGCCGCGCCCGCGACGTGCGGCGTGGCCATCGAGGTACCGGACATGGCGGTGTAGTACTGACCGGCCGGTTCACCCATGGAGGTGCCGGCTGCACGGTCCTCGATGATGCCGACGCCGGGGGCGGAGATGTCAGGCTTGAACGCGCCGTCCATGCGCGGTCCGCGGGACGAGAACCGGGTCACGGCGTCGTCTCCGTCGGTGGCGGCAACCGTCAGCGCGGAGTCGGCAGCGCCCGGGGCGCCGATGGTCTGAGGCTTGCCCTCGTTGCCGGCCGCGACCACGAACAGGGTGCCGTACTGCGCGGTGAGCTCGTTGACAGCCTCACTGGCAGGGTCGGTCCCGTCGCTGGGGCCGCCGCCCAGGCTCATGTTGGCGACCTTCGCGCCGTGCTGGGCCGCCCACTCCATACCGGCGATGATGTCGGAGTACGCACCCGAGCCATCACTGTTGAGCACCTTGACATTGAGCAGTCTGGCGTCGAAGGCGACCCCCTTACGGGCTCCGCCGGAGGCCTCACCGGTGCCGGCGATGGTGCCCGCCACGTGCGTGCCGTGACCGAGGTGGTCGACGGCGTCGGTGTCGGTGGAGAAGTTGACCGACTCCGTGACCTGGCTCTTCAGGTCGGGGTGAGAGGTGTCGATGCCGGAGTCGATGACGGCGACAGTCACCCCCTTCCCGGTGCCGCCGTCCGCCCAGGCGGCGGGGGCGTCGATCTTGTTCAGGTTCCAGTCCAGGTCGGTGGCCTTGACCTTGCTGTCCAGCCACACGTGCGTGACGCCGGCCATCGCACCGTCAAGGGTGGTCGCGGCCCTGCCGCGACGCGCGAGCGCTTCCTCGCCCGATTTCGCCAGGGCCCTGCCGAGGCCTTCGGCGGCCTTGGTCCGGATCTCACCGACCGCGGTGGCGTTGATGCTGGCCAGTTCCCGGCCGACGTGCACCGAGGGGCCTGCAAGCGCACCGGCCTTGCGGACCGCGTCCGGAGCGTGCTGGACGATCAGCGGCAGCGAGGTGCTGTGCTTGTCGTCGTATCCGTCCTGGATGAGGGCGCTGACGTTGAACAGGCTCTCGTCGAGCACCGTCCCGAGCAGCGGCATCATGTCGCTGGGCACGACGCGGACGTCGCCCTTGTCATCGGTCCAGGTGCTGAACGCGACGTGGCGGCCGGGTATCGCAGCGGGAGTCACCGAGACGGAGGGGGGATGGCCGTCCCCCTTGCCGACCGTCACACGGTCGCCGGTGACAAGGGTGACGCTGCTGGTCGTGACACCGCGCTGTTTCGCGACGGAGACGACGTGGCCTGCCGCGTTGGCGGCACCGGCCAGGGCGATGGGCAGCGCGGTGAGGCAGAGCGCCCCTGCGGTGACGAGCACCGCAGCAGTTGGGCGTGGGCGTTTCACGGAACAAAACCTCCTGGGCCAACGGGTGGGCAAAACGAAAGGCCTCACCCGACATAGATCCGGGTCGTGGTTGGGCGACCGGGAGTTGCCACCATCTCAAGTCGCTGCACAGGAAAGAAGAACATCGGGTGGCCAGTTCGGACAGTGGCAGCTGCGTGCCAAACATCGCTGTCGAACGCTTGGGTACCTCCCGCTCGCTCAAGGAATTCGCGACGTATCAGGCATCCAAATCCGGACGATCCGAGGGCAGTTCGGGGACAGCCGCCAAGCCCCTCGGCAAAGACACAGCGGGAGGATCTGCTCTCCTCCTGCGCACACGAAGGTCCTCCAGGAACGGTGATTCGGGTATGCATGAGGTACTGGGCCTGACGGCCCGACAGACACAGGTCTACGAGCATCTGGTGGAACGGCAGATCGGACACCCTCACCAGGTGGCAGAAGAACTCGCACTGGAGCCGGACGCCGTGCTCGAGGCAATGCAACGGCTCGATGACCTGGGTCTGGTGGCGCAGGATCCGCAGGACTCGTCACTCTTCTCCGTGATCCCGCCGGACCTCTCGCTGGAGGCACTCATCAGGAGGAAGGAGGGAGAGCTGCAGCGCATGCGGCTCTACACAGAAGGATTGACGGACCGGTACCGAATGGCCGCACGCCGGGACCAGAGCGACGAAATCGTGGACGTGATACGCGGCAGCCGTGAGATCGGCACCTGCGTGGACCAGTTGGTCTGCCAGGCCAGGAATCAGCTGGAGGTCCTCAGCCGTCCCCCGTATCTGAACGGGTTCTCTCCTGGCCGCGAGGAGTTGAAAGCTCTGGAGGGCGGGCTTCCGACACGGGTGATCTACGCCAAGGAAGCCCTGGAGCAGGAGGGTGCCGCCGAGACCCTGCGGACACTGGGTGCTGTCGGCGAGCAGACGCGCATTCTGCCTGAAGTCCCGGTGAAGCTGCTGATGGCCGACCGGCGTCTCGCCCTGGTGCCGTTGGCCACCGAAGAGGGCGCAGCCGTGGTCGTCGTCCGCCCGTCCGGCCTGCTGGATGCATTGGTGGTCCTGTTCGACACGCTGTGGGAGAAGGCCGTTCCGTACGGCGGTACCGGCAGCGAGCCACTGCCGGCGCAGCTCAACGAGGACGAACGGCAACTGGTACAGATCCTGGCCGCAGGACTCAAGGACGAGACCGCCGCTCGCCATCTCGGTCTGGGGGTACGCACCGTACGCCGCCGCATCGCGGCCGTCATGGAACAACTGGATGCGACGACTCGCTTCCAGGCGGGATATCTGCTCGGCCTGCGCGCTGCGGCAACCGCTCAGCAGGACACGCCGTGAAAACCGTCGGACTCAGCCGGTCCAGGGCGCGGATCGGGTACCGGTCCCGGCGTCCTGCCTCTGCGCAGGCCGACAGCACCACCACGGGCACGACCGGCGCGGATACCGCGGGCGGGGTCACTGCTCGTGACGACGCCCAAACGGGTGACGGCCGCAGCGCTGTCCAGGGGCGCGCCATGTGCTGAGGGCGGGAGAGGGCGCGCCGGGCATCCGAAAGCGGAGGCCGGCTCCCGTCTTCCTTTGCGCGCGTGTCCCTCCCGTATCGGCCCGGCAGGCGGGTGTCCGGATCGGAAGGGCGCCTGTCCCGGATGACGGCCACCAGGTGGGACCCGTACTCGGTTGAGTCGCAAGCGCGGGCCTGCCGAGGTCCGAGCGGGGCTGCACCGGTGTGTGGGCGCCGGGCCGAGTCGCGGTGCCGGTCGGAAGGAGACACCGCCCCCGGCCGCCGCAGCCGCGGCCTGGGCACTGGGCACTGGGCGGCCACCGTGCCCCCGGCCCGCAGCGGGCCGGGGCATCTGCCGTGGAGTACCTGCACGGGCGGCAAAGGGAGTGAGGTAGGCGATGTCTCGTTCCTGCGGCGGAGAGCGGGAACCGCTCTTGAGGCAGAGGAGCGGCCCGCCGGAGGCAGCAACGATGAGAACCAAGCCGGGAGGGCCACAAGGGGCCCTCCCGCACGATGAGAGGGCGCACGTACCGCACAGTTCGTCGATCAGCGGCCGCACCCGCCCCACCCGACGTCGCACCCTCGCGGTTTTCGGAGCGGCCCTGGCCGCCGGCACGGTTATGGCGACCGGCGCTGGGGCACACGCCCTCACCGGCAACCCGGCGTCGTCGGACGAGGTCGTCCCGAGCCAACCGGTGACGCGGAAGCTGACCCCGCAGGTCCGCACCATCCAGAACGACGTCCGCGCAGTCGCGGCCGTCCTCGATCATGGCGATGATTCCCGCGACCTGGCCCGGGGCCCGTCGCAGCCGGTCGGGGACCGCGGTCACCGCCTCTTCCTCTGCCTTCGCCGGGCTTCTCCTTCCTGCGACCTGACCGGCTCTCTGTCGTGCACCGGGGCGCTACTGGATCATGTGCGGACGTCAACCCCTGGGTATGGGTTCAGGAGCGCAGGCTCAGCTCTCGGAAGTTTCCCGCCGGCGCTTCGGCGGCGGTTCGCGCCCGCGCTTTTGTACGGTGCCCCAGGCCGCGGCCGCGCGTCCGGCGAAGCGGCTGCCGACGACGGCCGCGGCGGTCACCGTCAGCGCGAGACCCCAATCGATCTGGACCCCGACGAGTCCGGAGAAGGAATACCGGCGTCACCGCGCAAGAGACGGCACCTCAGCTGACCCGTGTGGAGAAGTGCCTGTCCGTGCAGGAAGCTGAGACATGGAAGGTGGAGGCGTGATGGCTATGGGTATGCAATCGACTCCGGACCGCTTTCAGTTCGGTGATTTCATCGCACGAACCTGCACCGCAGCCTTCACACTGGATGCCGACGGCACAGTGGCCACATGGAGCCAGGACGCGGAGGAGTTGCTTGGCTATTCCGCGGAGGATGTCGTCGGCAGTCCCGCCACCGCGTTGCTCGCCAAGGAAAGCGATCGCTCCGACCTGACTTCGCGCGTCTTGAGCGGGCTCGGCGGGGCAGACAGGACCACGCTGCGTCACCAGGGCGGATCTGACATCGATGCATGGCTGCGGCTCGATCGGGTGCCCGTCCTGGGCGAGACGGCGCACATCTGGCTGGCCACGATGGCCGACGTCGAGAGTGCGAAGTACGCCGATATGGGATCGGCGCTGCTGGAAGCCATGTTCGGGGGTTCCAAGATAGGCCTGATCGTCTATGACTCGGATCTGCGGGTTGCCTTCGCCAATACGACACTGCAGAGATGGCCTCACCTTTCGGACGGCCAGCTGACAGGTCGACCTCCCGGTGAGGTTGTCTGCGGAGCACAGGCCGATGCGTACGAGAGAGGACTGCGCTATGTGCTCCGAACCGGAAGGTCCATCATCAGCGCACAGTGGTCCAATGTCGACTCCGCAGGCGCGATCTACGGAAGCACCTGGACCGACTCGATTTTCCGGCTGGAGGACCGGTCGGAGAATTCCCTGGGAGTGGCCGACGTAATGTTCGACACCTCCGAATCCGCGCGGTCTCGCGGACGGCTCGCCCTCATGAGCCGTGCCATCAAGCGCATCGGGGCGAGTTTGGACGTGGAAGAGACGGTCGCGGAATTCTGCGACATGCTCGTGCCGCAAGTGGCTGATTTCATCGCGGTCGACCTTCTGGAGCCTCCTGGGCAGGAGTTGAAGGCCTACGCGATCGATCCGAGCACCCCGATGAGAAGGATGACGTCGAAATCGACCCAGGAGCTGCTCACCGCAGAGATCCCACCCCAAGGCACTATCGTGTGGCCTCCGGAATCCCCTCAGATCGATGCGATGTATGAAGAGCGTCCTGTCGTCATACGAAAGTTGAGCGAGAACAGCGAATGGTACGCGACGGACCCCGTGTGGGTCTCCGAGCTGCTCGATATCGGCGTGCACAGTGCGATGGCGGTACCGATCCTGACCGACGAAGTCGTCATCGGCGTGGCGACGCTTCTGCGTTGGCGGAAGCCGATCTCGTTCGAGACCGATGATGCCCGGCTCGTGGAGGAGCTGGCCTGTCGCACAGCATTGAGCATCGACAACGCCCGCCGCTACGACACCAAGAACCACATCGCGCTCGCCCTCCAACGACGCCTGCTCCCCCAGTGCATCAAGACGCATTCCGCGGTGGAGGTGGCCTACCGTTACCTGCCTGCGGACGACAGTGTGGGAATCGGTGGAGACTGGTTCGATGTCATCCCCCTCCCGAACCAGCGAGTTGCGCTGGTGGTCGGTGATGTGACCGGGCACGGGATCCATGCCGCCGCGGCCATGGGGCGCCTGCGTGCCACCATCTGCACCTTGGCGGCACTCGACATGCCGCCTGACGATCTGCTGTTCCACGCGGACAAGGTGACTCGGCAGCTCGGCGAAGGGGCGGACGACATCGAGGACCCGGCCGCTGTCTCGGAAACATGCAGCTGGGGCACCATCGGAGCAACGTGCCTTTATGTCGTCTACGACCCGGCGTCGCAACGGTGCACCATCGCGTGCGCAGGTCACCCGGCCCCGGTGATCATCTACCCGGACGGCAACGTCGAGGTCCCGCAATTGTCCGCGAGCCCTCCCCTGGGAATGAATCTGCTGGGACTGTCCTCATCGTCCGCGGACATGAAACTACAGCCCGGTACATCCCTCGTACTTTTCTCCGACGGGCTGATCGAAAGACGCGACAGAGACATCGAGGTCGGGATGAACATTCTCCGGCGCACGCTTCGGCACGCCGAAGCGCCACCCGATCGCCTCTGCGACCTGATCCTGCACACAATGATGGGTACCGGCGGACCGGTTGCCGACGACGTGACCATGCTCATCGCACGCATCAGAGCGCCCGGACCTCATTGAGGAGACCGCGCACGCGACGGCCGACCAGGGTCGCACGTGTCATTCATCAGCCCGGCACAAACAACATGGGAACACGACCGTTGTGCGCCAGGGCGTCGGTGACTGCGGGGCAGCCGCGATTGGAAGCGGCTGCGGCACTGACGTCGCCTGCTCCACCTCCTCACGCTCATGCCGCCGCTGGACGCCATACCGCGCATCCGTGGCCTGCGCGGCCGGCCACCGCGCCGACCCCGGCGGCTGTTCGCCGACCGCGGCTACGACTTCGACGCATACCGCCGTCCCGTCCGGGCTCGCGTCATCACACCCAAGACCGCCCTCGCGGCACCCCGCAAATCCCGCGCAGCATGGCCGGAGTTGAGCGCCTCATGTCCGCTCCCGCAGCTCACCGGTGATCGCGTTGCACCCCCTTCACGCCTATTGCCGCACACGCATCGCTCGGGTGCTTGACCCATCGTCCTGGCCGACCGCCGGATCCGCTTCCGGTGTGCTCCATGGCCTGTGGCCTCAGGAGCGCACCGCCCCATGCCGCAGGCCGGTGCCGGTGCCGGTGCCGGTGCTCACCAGGAGCGAGCGGCCGGTCACGCCGGCCCGGGGCGCCGGACAGGGAATCCCCGGCAGCGGCCGGCTCGCAAGGCCCGGTGATGCAGCGCTCGGCTCGGCGACGGGGATGAGATGCGCAGCGGCTCATCCCCAGGGCTGAGACGCAACGTCGTCATGAGTGCTGACGAAGCGGCGGCCGGGCGGCCGGAAGCTGGAGGAGCGTCCTGACCCAGGGCCCTTCCGTCACATCCCCCCATGAGCGGAGCACTCCCGCATGGCCACATTCCTCTACAAGTTGGGCCGGTTCAGCTTCCGGCACCGGCTCTTCGTCCTCCTGTCCTGGGTGGCGCTCCTGGTCCTGGCAGGAATCGGCGCGTCCACCGCCACTCCCCCTGCCCCGAGCACGTTCTCCATGCCGGGCACGGAGGCCCAGCGGGCCTTCGACCTGCTGGGCGAGCGGTTCCCCGAGGCCAACTCGGACGGCGCCACGGCCCGTATGGTCTTCAAGGCGCCGCACGGCGAGCAGCTCACCCGACCCGACTACCGCACCGAAATCGAAAGAGCGGTCGTCGGCCTGAAGGGGAGCTCGACGCAGGTCGCCTCCGTGGCCGACCCGTTCAGCGCGCACACGGTCAGCAAGGACGGCTCGACCGCCTACTCGGCGATCTCCTACAAGGTCGGCTCCGCCTCGCTCACCGCGCACACCAAGGAGGCGCTCAAGGAGGCGGCGGACACTGCCCGCGGCAGCGGGCTGGCCGTCGAGATCGGGGGCAGCGCCCTGCAGGCCGAGGAGGAGTCGGGCACCGAGGTCATCGGCATCGTCATCGCCGCGCTCGTCCTCCTCATCACCTTCGGGTCCCTGGTTGCCGCAGGACTGCCTCTGATCACGGCACTCCTCGGTGTGGGGGTCGGCGTCTCGGCCATCGGAGCACTCGCGCACACCCTGGACCTCGGTGACACGACATCCACGCTGGCGATGATGCTCGGCCTCGCCGTCGGCATCGACTACGCGCTGTTCATCGTCACCCGCTACCGAGCCGAACTCGCCGAAGGCCATGAACGCGAGGAAGCGGCAGGCCGCGCGCTCGGGACGGCCGGCTCGGCCGTCGTGTTCGCGGGACTCACGGTCATGATCGCCCTGGCCGGCCTGTCGGTGGCCGGCATACCGGTGCTGACCAAGATGGGGCTGGCTGCAGCAGGGACGGTCGCCCTCGCCGTCCTGGTCGCGCTCACCCTCCTGCCGGCGCTGCTCGGCATCGCCGGCAAGCGGATCCTCGGCCGCCGGGCACGCGGCAAGAAGCCCGAGAAGCGCCGTTCGAGGTCCACACGGCCCGCCATGGGCGTTCGCTGGGCCGGCTTCGTGCTGCGGCGCCCTGTCCCCGTCCTGGTGGCCGGGGTGCTGGGGCTCGGCGCGCTGGCCGTACCAGCCGGTGCGCTCAAACTCGGACTGCCGGACGAAGGCTCCCTGGCCACCAAGACCACGCAGCGCAAGGCGTACGACATGCTGTCCGAGGGCTTCGGGCCCGGCTTCAACGGGCCGCTGGTACTCGTCGTCGATGCGAAGAACAGCGGGGATGCCAAGGCCGCGGCCGCGAAGACGACCGCGACGGTGAAGAAGATCGACGGCGTGGCCGCCGTAGGTCCTGCGGTCTTCAACCGGTCCGGCGACACGGCCATGATCACCGTGGTGCCGTCGTCCGGGCCCGGCAGCGCACAGACCGAGGAAGTCGTAAAGGAGATCCGGGGCAGCAGCGCGGGGATCGAGTCCGCCACAGGCGCGCAGGCGCTGGTGACGGGGCAGACAGGCATGAAGGTCGACTTCTCGCAGAAGATGAACGAGGCTCTGCTGCCCTATCTGGCCCTCGTCGTGGGTCTCGCGTTCCTGCTGCTGATGGTCGTCTTCCGCTCGGTGCTCATCCCGCTCAAGGCGGCGCTCGGCTTCCTGCTCTCGGTCGGCGCGGCTCTGGGCGCCGTGGTCGCCGTCTTCCAATGGGGCTGGCTGGCCGACGCGTTCGGCATCCAGCAGACCGGACCGATCATGAGCACCATGCCGATCTTCATGGTCGGCATCGTCTTCGGCCTGGCCATGGACTACGAGGTCTTCCTGGTCACCAGGATCCGTGAGGCGTACGTCCGCGGAGAGAGCCCCGAGCGGGCCGTCGTCGCCGGATTCAAGCACGGCGCCCGGGTGGTGACCGCTGCGGCGATCATCATGATGGCCGTGTTCGGCGGATTCCTCGGATCGAGCGAGCAGTCCGTCAAGATGATCGGCTTCGGACTCACGGTCGCCGTCTTCCTCGACGCGTTCGTCGTCCGTATGGCCATCGTGCCCGCCGTGCACGCGCTGCTCGGCCGTTCCGCATGGTGGCTGCCGACGTGGCTGGAAAAGCTGCTGCCCGACCTCGATGTGGAGGGCGAAAAGCTGCGCAGGAAGCTCCAGAGCCCGAACCGAGCCGAAGCCGTGCATCCGGAGGCCGAGCTGGTCCAGGGCTGACGGTGGACCACGAAGGTGACGGCCGCCGCCTACCGCTGCAC
>NZ_JBEOWS010000082.1:0-29499 GCF_040296125.1 Streptomyces sp. NPDC002265
GTCGCCGCTCTGTGGGGTGCGGCGACGGGGGCGCTGCTGCCCCGGGCCGCCCATCGCTTCTCCGTGCCGCCGGGTGAACCGTGGCGCCGGGAGTGTCCGGGCGGGCATCCGCTGCGCGGCTGGACCGGACGGGCGCGATGCGCGCGCTGCCCGGGCGCCGAGGCCCGGTACGGGCCCGGCCCCGTGCTCCTGTCCCTGTCCACCGCCGCTGTCTGTGCCGCCCTCGCGGCCGCCACCGGCACCCGGCCCGAGCTCGCCGTCTGGCTGCTGCTGGCGCCGGTCGGGGTGCTGCTGGCGGTGGTCGACTTCCGGGTGCAGCGGCTGCCCGACGTCCTGACCCTGTCGCTCGCCTCCGCCGCCCTCGCCCTGCTCGGCGCGGCCGCCCTCGCGCCCGAGCACGCGGGCACCTGGCTCACCGCGCTGTACGGCGCCCTCGCCCTGGGCGGCGGCTACTTCGTGCTGTTCCTCGTCAACCCGGCCGGCATGGGCTTCGGCGATGTGAAGCTGGCGCTCGGCGCCGGGGCGGTCCTCGGCTGGTACGGCTGGCCGACGGTGCTGCTCGGCACCTTCGCCGGGTTCCTGTTCGGGGCGGTGTACGGGGGTGCCCTCGTCGTCGCGCGGCGCGCCGGGCGCAAGACGTCCATCGCGTTCGGGCCGTTCCTGATCGCGGGGGCGTTCACCGGGCTGCTGATCGGCGCGTACACGGCTTGAGGGCGGGTGCGTGCGTGCGCGGTCTGACGGCGGGGGTGTGCTCGGTCTGACGGCGGGTGCGTGTGTGTACAGCCGTCGCGGTCACCGTCCTCCGCGTCGGGGCGCGGCTGCGTACGACTGCGTACGACTGCGTACGGCCGCGCGCGGCCCGTACCGGACGGGTGCGGCCAGGGCGGGAAAAGGCCTGGCGTAGGCTGGTTCGGTCCGTCCACAACCCGTGACGAAGGGGATGCTCCGGTGACCGAGAAGGCCGAGCCCACGTCTTTTGATGTCACAGCCGTGCTCGACCGTGCGGCGGCGGGCGGACGCATCACGCCCGAGGAGGCGCTGGTCCTCTACCGCGACGCCCCGCTGCACGCGCTGGGCGCCGCCGCCGACGCCGTACGCCGCCGCCGGTACGCCGGCACCGAGCACATCGCGACGTACATCATCGAGCGCAACATCAACTACACGAACGTGTGCGTCACGGCGTGCCGGTTCTGCGCTTTCTACGCGGCCCCCAAGGACACCGACAAGGGCTGGACCCGCGACCTCGACGACATCCTGCGCCGCTGCGCGGAGACCGTCGAACTGGGCGGCACCCAGATCATGTTCCAGGGCGGCCACCACCCGGACTACGGCGTCGAGTACTACGAGAAGCACTTCTCGGCCATCAAGAAGGAGTTCCCGCAGCTCGTCATCCACAGCCTGGGGGCGAGCGAGGTCGAGCACATGGCCCGGATCTCGAAGGTGTCGGTCGAGGAGGCCATCACCCGTATCCACCAGGCCGGACTCGACTCCTTCGCCGGCGCCGGCGCCGAGCTGCTCCCGGAGCGGCCGCGCAAGGCCATCGCCCCGCTGAAGGAGAGCGGCGAGCGCTGGCTGGAGATCATGGAGACCGCGCACCAGCTGGGCGTCGAGTCCACGTCCACGATGCTCATGGGCACCGGCGAGACCAACGCCGAGCGCATCGAGCACCTGCGGATGATCCGTGACGTCCAGGACCGTACGGGCGGCTTCCGGGCCTTCATCCCGTACACCTACCAGCCCGAGAACAACCACCTGAAGGGCCGCACCCAGGCCACGCTCTTCGAGTACCTGCGGATGATCGCCATCGCGCGGCTGTTCATGGACAACGTCGCCCACATCCAGGGCTCGTGGCTGACCACCGGCAAGGAGGTCGGCCAACTGTCCCTGCACTACGGCGCGGACGACCTCGGCTCGATCATGCTGGAGGAGAACGTCGTCTCCTCCGCCGGCGCCAAGCACCGCTCCAACCGCCTGGAGATCATCGACCTGATCCGCAAGGCGGGCCGGGTCCCGGCCCAGCGGACCACGACGTACGAGCACATCGTGGTGCACGACGACCCGGCGAACGACCCCGTGGACGAGCGCGTCATGTCGCACATCTCCTCCACGGCGATCGAGGGCGGCACGGCACATCCCGAACTGAAGCTGCTCGCCTCCAACTGACCTGCCCGTGCTGACGATCCACGCCGCCGACCTGCTGATCCCGGGGGACCGGCGGCCCGCCCTGCCGGACGGCGCGGTGCTCGTCGACGGCCGGGAGCTGGCGGCCGTCGGCCCGTACGCGGAGCTGGCGGCCGGGCACCCGACGGCCCGCGTCCGCCGCTGGCCGGGACTGCTCACGCCGGGACTGCTGAATCCGTACGGGCCCGAACTGCTGGAGCGGGCCTACCATCCCGACCCGCGCGAGGCCGACGAACTGGGCACCGAGCCGCTCACCGGCGAGGCGCTGGCCGCGCTGGCGCCCACCGACACCCGCTGGGGTGCGAGCGCCCGGCGCGGCGTGCAGCGGATGCTGGCGCACGGAACCGTCGCGGTGGCGGGGGCGCTGACCCGGCCCGCCGTGCTGGACGCGGTGCGCCGGGCGGGGCTGCTCACCGTGCAGCGCCCGGTGCTCCCCGCCGGGGCGCCCTCCCTGGACCCGCTGGCCTGTGCCGGGAGTCTCGCGGAGGCCGGTGCGGGGCCGCTAATGCCCGCCGGTGTCGCGACGTTCGCCGTCTTCGACGTCCCGGACGAGGCCACGCTGCTGGACCGCGGGGCCGCGACCTGTGTGGCGACCGTCGTCGCGGGACGGCTGGTGCACCGGCGCAGGTGACCTCCGGCGCCCCGGGCGGCGCCCACGCCGGTGATTCCGGACTCGGCTCTCGGCCCTCGGTCCTCAGCCCCTCGGCCCTCAGCCCTCAGCCCGAGAACGCCTCCGCGAACGCCCCCGAACTCTGCTTCACCCCGCTGCAGTCGGTCGCCGCGTCGTCCTGCGCGGCCCGGCCGTCCTCGCACTGCTGGTCGCGGAAGGTGGACCACATGGACACCCAGGCGATCTGCTTCTCCTCGGCGAACGTCCGCACCTGGGCCGCGTCCGACAGCGAGAACGTCTCGCCGGCGACGTCGTTCACGCCGAGCATCGAGGTCAGGGCCATCCCCCGCCAGGCGGCCGCGTCGGACAGCCCGAACACCTCCTTCAGCTGGGCGTGGGTGGCCTTGGCCGAGGTGAGGGCGTAGTCGCCCATGTCGGCGGTGTACGACTCGCCGTAGTTCATCGTCATGATGTTCACGACGGAGACCTGGACGTCGTACTTGTTCGCGGACTTCAGCAGCGCCAGGCCGTCGGCGTCGAGGCCGCTGGGCATGACCGGAAGGGTGAAGGACACCCGCAGGCCGGGACGGTCCTTCTGCAGCTCGGCGATCGCCCGGGAGCGCAGGGCGACCGAGCCGGAGTCGGCCAGCTGGGTGCCCTCGACGTCGAAGTCGGCCAGGGTCGCCCCCGCCGCGTCCAGCGCCTGGCTGTAGGCGTCCGCCAGCTCCGAGGCGCTGTCGCAGACCGACGCCAGTTCCTTGCCGGAGGCCCCGCCGAAGGAGACGCGCACGCGCGCGCCGGACTTCGTCAGCTTGGCGATCCGGGACTTCACCCCCAAGTCCCCGATGGCCGTGGTGCCGTTCCACTTCGGCGTACAGCTGCTGCCGTCCGAGATCACGAAGGCCAGGTTGTACGTCGTCGGGGAGCCGGCCGAGTCGTTGGCGGAGGCCTCTTCGGCGCTGACGTAGGGCTCGTACGACGGGGTCTGCGCGTCACCCTCCGAACCCTTGTCCGAGGTGCCCGCCGAGGGGGAGGAGCCGGACTGTCGCGGCGCCGCGGGTGCCGCGTCCGACGTGCCGCCGGACCCCGCCGAGCAGCCCGCCGTGGCCATGGCAAACAGGCAGGCCAGCCCGGCCATCGGCCGCAGAAAACTCCTCATTGCGTATGCACCCGCTCTCGTGATTTCTGTCTCAGGATGGAAACAAAGCGTGATTGACGTATGGAAATGTCTCACATCACGCTGTGGTCTTACGCGCACAGTGTTCTCACAGGAATTTCATGGAAAGGTCTGGGCAAGCTCCGCGAAACGCCCGTACGAAAGGGGTATTCGAGTCACCCGGACGGATGTCGAGGAGCGCTTGGATTTACGAGTTCTCTTGGCGAAAAGACAGGTTGGAGTGCCTCTCATGGTGGGCTCATAGGGAAGCCAAAGGGGTTGACACATAAAGCGTCCCTAATATCCGTGGAATGCATTCAGAGACTGCCATCGAAAGTCGTGGCGCCGACCGTGGTCGCCGCCGCAAACGCGGCAACGCCTCCGCCGAGGGGCCCGTGTTCGTTGACAACTCGGGACGCAGATCGAAGCTGCTGCGTCGGATCGGCACCCTCCTCGGCGTGGTCTGCCTCGCGTACGCGGGCGTGCTCGGCGCCGCCTTCATGGGGTGGGGCACCTCGCTGAACCCGTCCTCGCTGCTGCCGTTCGGGGGCACCGCGCAGGGCGTGCAGGGTCCCGGCGGTCTGCGGCCGGACGGCGGCCTCGGCAACCGGATCGACCGTCCCGTCGGCACCCCGTCGGCACGGCCCTCGGGCGCCGCGGACCCGTCCGCGTCGACCGACCCGACCTCGTCCGCAGACCCGACCTCGTCCGCAGACCCGACCGCGTCCGCCGTCGCGGCCGCCAACTGACGGGAACGCGGCCAGCCTCATGACGACCACGACTTCCCCTCGCGGCCGGCGCCGCGCCCCCACCCGTATCGAGCGGGCGGCCGGCCGCGCCGCGGCGCTCCAGAAACCCCGTGTCATCCTCGCGCTGCTGCTCCTGCTCGCGCTGACCTGCGTGATGCTGCTCGACGGCTATCTGCGCGCCGAGGTCGGCGGCGACGAACGGGTGCGCGACGGGGCGAGCGCCAGCAAGGTCCCCGAGAAGATCCTCGACGGCGGCCCCATCCTCACCTTCCGGGGCGGGCAGGCCACGAGCGTCTCGGTGCCCGACAAGACGATCGCCCTCACCTTCGACGACGGCCCGAACCCCACCTGGACGCCCCAAGTCCTGAAGATCCTTCAGGAGAACGACGTGCCCGGCACGTTCTTCCTGGTCGGCTCGATGGTCTCGCGCTATCCGGGCATCGTGAAGACCATGGTCGATCAGGGCAACGAGGTCGGAATCCATACTTTCACCCATGTCGACCTTTCGTACCAGAGTGGCACCCGGGTCGACCGGGAAATGGAACAGACGCAACTCGCCCTGGCGGGTGCGGCCGGCATCACGACGACGTTGTTCCGTGCGCCCTACTCCTCCGAGACGGACGCGATCGACAACTACAGCTGGCCCGTCTACAAGAGGCTCGGCGAGGACGGCTACACCAGCGTCTTCGTCGACACCGACAGCGACGACTGGAAGCGGCCGGGCGTCTCGAAGATCATCCAGTGGGCGACGCCGAGCGGTACCGACGGCGCGTCGGTCCTGTTCCACGACGCGGGCGGCGAGCGCTCCCAGACGATCGAGGCGCTGCCGAAGTACATCAAGAAGATGAAGGCGAAGGGCTACACCTTCACCACCATCAGCGGCGTCATGCAGCAGGACGCCGCGGCGGGGCGGGGGACGACCGCGGGAGCGGGCGCGGGCCGGGAGCAGGCGGCGGGTGCCGCGCAGGCCGGAGCGGCCGGTGGGCAGCCGGCCGGGAACCTGCCGAACGGCGGCTCCGGCACCACCGGCTCCGGCAGCACCACCACCGGCCTCCAGGCGGCGCACCGGGAAGCCACCGGCGCCACCCTCTACGAGGGCAAGGCCCTGATCGTGGCGGTGGCCGTCGCCGAGTGGACGGTGCCCGTGCTCTCGGTCGGGCTCATGGTCGTGGGCGTCGCCGTCATGGGCCGTTTCGGGATGATGCTGATCCTCGCCCGCCGTCACCACCGGCAGCGCAACAGACGCCGGTTCGGCTGGGGGCCCACGGTGACCCGGCCGGTGAGCGTGATCGTCCCGGCGTACAACGAGAAGGAGTGCATCGCCAACACGCTGAAGTCGCTGGCGCAGAGCACCCATCCGATCGAGATCATCGTCGTCGACGACGGTTCCACGGACGGCACCTCCGAGATCGCCCGCGCCGCCGCCGAGTCGCTCGGCATGACGAACGTCCGGGTGGTCCGCCAGGAGAACGCGGGCAAGCCCGCCGCCCTCAACAACGGCGTGCGCAGCGCCAGTCACGACATCGTCGTGATGATGGACGGCGACACCGTCTTCGAGCCGGACGCCGTGCACCAGCTCGTCCAGCCCTTCGCCGACCCGGAGGTCGGCGCGGTCGCGGGCAACGCCAAGGTCGGCAACCGCGACACGGTCATCGGCGCCTGGCAGCACATCGAGTACGTGATGGGCTTCAACCTCGACCGCCGCATGTACGACCTGCTGCGCTGCATGCCCACCATCCCCGGCGCGATCGGCGCGTTCCGCAGGGACGCCGTGCTGGAGGTCGGCGGGATGAGCGAGGACACCCTCGCCGAGGACACCGACATCACCATCGCCATGCACCGCGCCGGCTGGCGGGTCGTCTATCAGGAGCACGCCAAGGCCTGGACGGAGGCGCCCGGTTCGCTCAAGCAGCTGTGGTCCCAGCGCTACCGCTGGTCGTACGGCACCATGCAGGCGCTGTGGAAGCACCGCAAGTCCCTGACGGACAAGGGGCCGTCGGGCCGCTTCGGCCGGGTCGGCATGCCACTGGTGGTGATCTTCCAGATCGTCACCCCGGTCTTCGCGCCGCTCATCGACGTGTTCACCGCCTACTCGATGATCTTCATCGACTTCCGGGCGGCCCTGCTGGCCTGGCTGGCGGTGCTGGCGGTCCAGCTGACGTGCGCGGCGTACGCGTTCCGTCTCGACCGGGAGAAGTACCGCTACCTGCTGATGATGCCGCTCCAGCAGCTGGCCTACCGCCAGATGATGTACCTCGTCCTCATCCACTCCTGCATCACCGCCCTGACCGGCGGCCGGCTGCGGTGGCAGAAGCTCAAGCGCACCGGCGAGGTCGGCACCCCGGCGGGGGTCGGCCGATGAGCTGGGGAGCGGAGCAGCAGCCGTACCGACAGGGGTATCCGCAGCAGGGGTACGGGCAGCAGCCGCAGCAGCAGCCCGGGTACGGCTACGGGCACGGGTACGGGTACGAGCAGGGCTACGGGCAGGGATACGGCTACGGCGGTCAGGAGCCGCAGCAGCAGTACGTACGGCAACCCTACCCCCAGCCGCACACGGGATACGGGCCGCAGCAGCCGGCGGCCGACCCGACGGCGCCGCCGCCCCCGGTGGAGTCCGGGCCCGGGCCCGGGCCCGGACCCGAGCCCGAGGCGGAGACGGCGGCGGACGTGGAGCCGGAGGCCGGCGCCGAGGCTCCCGCTGTCGCGGAGGAGACGCCCGCGCCCGCGCCGAGGCCGGCCGGCCGCGACCGCTACTTCGACACCCTGCGTGCCGTGGCGCTGGTGCGCGTGGTCACGTATCACACCTTCGGGTGGGCCTGGGCGGGGATGGTCTTCCCCTCGATGGGGGTCATGTTCGGTCTCGCCGGCACCCTGATGGCGAAGTCCCTGGAGCGCCCCGCGCCCAAGGTGGTGAGGAGCCGGCTGCGCAGGCTGCTGCCGCCGTTCTGGTTCTGGGGCTTCTTCGTGGTCCTCGCGATGCTGGTCCACGACTGGATGCCGGGCTGGCAGATCGTCTACTGGATCGTGCCGCTGGGCGACCCGCCGGGCAACGCCTGGGGCACGCAGGCCTGGGAGATCCTCTGGTACCTGCGGACGTATCTGTGGTTCGTCCTGCTCTCCCCGCTGCTGCTGAAGGTGTTCCGGCGGGCCCCGGTACCGGTCCTGCTGGCCTCCCTCGCCCCGATCACGGTCCTCCAGCTCGTCTGGACACCGCCCGACGGCCGCTTCGGCAGCGCCCTGTGGGACCTGGCGACGTACCTGTTCTGCTGGATCCTCGGCTTCGCGCACCGCGACCGCGTGCTCCAGCGGCTGCGGCCGGCCGTGGTCGTCGTGCTCTCGCTCGCCGCGATCGGCTTCGGCGGCTGGTACGCCTTCGCGCACCGGGGCGAGTTCGGCACCTACGACCTGGACGAGATACCGCTCGCCCAGGCCTTCTGGTCGGCCGGGTTCGTGACGCTGCTGATGTACTTCAAGGCGCGTTTCGAGGTCGACTTCGCCGGCCTCGCCCGGTTCCGGCGGCTGGACCGGATCGTGACCGTCTTCAACGCCCGCGCGGTGACGATCTACCTGTGGCACGAGATAGCCCTGATCCTCGCCGTCCCGCTGATAGACCGGTTCTGGGACGTGCCCGCGTTCGAGAAGTGGCTGCCGCTGGAGAGCCAGTGGTTCATGTTCGGCGTCGGCTGGATCCTGATAGCGGTCTTCGTGCTGCTCTGCGGGTGGGTCGAGGACGTGGCGGCGAAGAAGAGGCCGAGGCTGCTGCCGTGACACGTCGGAGGGTGGGCCGGGCGTGGGTGCGTCCGGCCCGTACTGCCACAATGGGCCGGTGACCCGCGCATCCTTGGACAAGCAGCCGCACGAAGTCGCCTCGATGTTCGACAACGTGGCGGAACGGTACGACCTCACCAACGACGTGCTGTCCCTCGGCCAGGACCGGCGCTGGCGCAAGGAGGTCGCCAAGGCGGTGGACGCCCGCCCCGCCCAGAAGGTCCTCGACCTGGCCGCCGGTACGGCCACGTCGTCGCTGCCCTTCGCCCGCACCGGCGCCTACGTCGTCCCCTGCGACTTCTCCCTCGGCATGCTCCAGGTCGGCAAGAAGCGCAACGCCTGGCTGCCGTTCACGGCCGGCGACGCGACCCGGCTGCCCTTCAAGGACGACACCTTCGACGCCGTCACGATCTCCTTCGGACTGCGCAACGTGCAGGACACCGACACCGCGCTGCGCGAGATGTACCGGGTGACCAAGCCCGGTGGCCGCGTGGTGATCTGCGAGTTCTCCCACCCGACCTGGGCGCCGTTCCGTACGGTCTACACCGAGTACCTGATGCGCGCGCTGCCGCCGGTAGCCCGCGCGGTCTCCTCCAACCCCGACGCGTACGTCTACCTCGCCGAGTCCATCCGTGCCTGGCCCGACCAGTCCGGGCTCGCCGCGCGGCTGCGCGGGGCCGGCTGGTCGCAGGTGGCCTGGCGCAACCTGAGCGGCGGCATCGTCGCGCTGCACCGGGGCTTCAAGCAGGCCTGAGGCGGGCTTTCGGCGGGCGGCCGCTCCCGCCGGGCCGCACGCCCCCTGGCGCACCCCGCCCGGCCGCACGCCCTGTGCCGCACCCCCGGCTGCTACCTGGTCACCTCGAAGGCGCCGCCCGGCTCGCCCAACTCGCGCTGCATCCCGCCTCCGGTGGGGTTCGGGATCCGCGGCTCGCGCACGCCCGCGCCTCCGCCGCCCTCTCCCTCGCCGAGGTCGAACCACACGGTCACGACGACGCCGCGCGGCACCTCGACACCGGGCGGCGGGTACTGCCGTACGACGTAGTCGACGACGGTGCGATGGAATTCGGGCCGGTCGGGTGCGGCCAGCAGCAAGCCGTGGGCCACGGCGGCCTCGCGGGCGTCCACGGCCATGAGGCCGACGAGCTTGGGCACGCGCACTTCGGGCGTTTTGGGTGTTAAGCGCACAGGTGTCACCCCCAGCGGTACTGGCAGAGTAACCGCCCGAGGGTGCCGTCCGGAAGTGTCAAGTGGCTTTCTGTAACGAATACTTACTCAGCGTCACCTGTCGCCTCCGGGGCTCACAGCGCGAGCCGGTAGCAGTGCCCCTCCTTCTTCGAGGTCGGGGTCGTGAACACCTCGGCGAGGCTCATGCCCAGCCGTTGGGTGACCGCGATCGACCGGGCGTTCTGGGAGAGGACCATCGCCACCACGTTCGGCACCCCCGCCGCGCGCACCCGCTCCAGTGTCATCCCCGCGGCCGCGGTCACGTACCCCTTGCCCCAGTGCTCCCGGCCGAGCCGCCAGCCGATCTCGATCTCGCCCTTCGGCCCCCACTCCTGCGGCCACGGCTGAGCCCCGGTGAAGCCGATGACCCGGCCGGATTCGTCCAGCATCGTCCACAGGCAGAAGCCGCGTTCGGCGTCGTGCCGGCGCTGGCGGGCCGTGAGTTCCTCGTAGACGTACAACTCCGAGGATCTGCCGCCGTGGAATTCCATGACATCGGGGTCGTCGAAGATCCGATGCCAGGCGACGGCGTCCTCGTCGGTGGGGACACGGAGGTGTACGACGGGCAGAGGTCGGTTCACGGGGCAGCCCTTCAGCCGGGTGATCAATTCTGCTGAATAGACTGCCCATGTCCAGTGCCGGTCGGCACGCAGATTTCGAACCTTGGGGAGAATCCCGCCGTGACCGAGCCACTCTCCGACAACACCGCCGATGTGATCGTCGTGGGCGCGGGGCCGGCCGGCTCCGCCACCGCCTACCACCTGGCCCAGGCCGGTCTCGACGTACTCCTGCTGGAGAAGACCGAGTTCCCGCGCGAGAAGGTCTGCGGCGACGGACTCACGCCGCGCGCCGTCAAGCAGCTCGTCGGGATGGGCATCGACATCTCGGAGGAGGCCGGCTGGCTCCGCAACAAGGGGCTCAGGATCATCGGCGGAGGCGTCCGCCTCCAGCTCGACTGGCCGGAACTCGCCTCCTTCCCCGACTACGGGCTCGTCCGCAAGCGCGACGACTTCGACGAGCAACTCGCCCGCCAGGCCCAGAAGGCGGGCGCCCGCCTGTTCGAGCGCTGCAACGTCTCCGGCCCGGTCGTCGACGACCGCACCGGCCGGATCACCGGCGTGACGGCCAAGCTCGGCGAGGAGAAGCGGGAGGTCACCTTCCACGCCCCGCTGGTGGTGGCCGCCGACGGCAACTCCACCCGGCTGTCCCTGGCGATGGGACTGCACCGCCGCGAGGACCGCCCGATGGGCGTCGCGGTGCGCACGTACTTCACCTCGCCGCGCCACGAGGACGACTACCTGGAGTCCTGGCTGGAACTGTGGGACCGCCGCGGTCCCGGCGAGGACCGGCTGCTGCCCGGCTACGGCTGGATCTTCGGCATGGGCGACGGCACGTCGAACGTCGGTCTGGGCGTGCTCAACACCTCGGACTCCTTCAAGGAGCTCGACTGGCGCGAGGTCCTCAAGGCCTGGTGCGCGTCGATGCCCGAGGACTGGGGCTACACCCCGGACAACATGACCGGCCCGATCCGCGGCGCGGCCCTGCCCATGGCCTTCAACCGCCAGCCCCACTACACCAAGGGCCTGCTCCTGGTCGGCGACGCCGGCGGCCTGGTGAACCCCTTCAACGGCGAGGGCATCGCCTACGCCATGGAGTCCGGCCAGATCGCGGCCGACGTCATCGTCCAGGCCCACGCCCGTTCCACCCCGGGGCAGCGCGAGATCGCCCTCCAGCACTACCCGCGCGTCCTCAAGGACACCTACGGCGGCTACTACACGCTGGGCCGCGCCTTCGTGAAGCTCATCGGCAACCCGAAGGTCATGAAGATCGCGGCCCAGCGCGGTCTGACCCACCCGATGCTGATGAAGTTCACCCTCAAGCTCCTCGCCAACCTCACCGACCCGACCGGCGGCGACGCGATGGACCGCATCATCAACGGCCTGAGCAAGGTGGCCCCGAAGGCCTGACCCGGGGGAGGGGGGTCCCGGCCGAGGGCCGGGGCCCCTTCACACGCCGGCGCGCGTACGGACATGCCGGAAGGGCCGCTGCCCCCGAGCGGCTGCGGCCCTTCACCCCGTACGGCTGTGCGTGCCCGCGTCAGAGCATGCGCACCGCGCCGCTCGGCGGGTCGTACGACAGGGGCTTCATCACGACGCCCGTGGACGGGTTCTGCGCGCCGACGAACATGCCGTCACCGACGTACACCGCCACGTGGTACGCGCTGCCCGCGCTGCCCCAGTACAGGATGTCGCCCGGCTGGAGGTTGCTCAGCGAGACCTGGGTGCCGGCGACCGACTGGTCCTGGGAGACGCGCGGCAGGTCGATGCCGACCTGCTTGAAGGCGGCCTGCACCAGACCCGAGCAGTCCCACGAGTTGGGGCCGGTGCCGCCGGAGACGTAGGCGTCGCCGATCTGGGCCTTGACGAAGGCGATGACGGCCGCGGCCGAACCGGTCGCCGTCGACGTGCTCGCCTGCGTGGCCGTGGAGGCGCTGAGCGTGTCCCGCGCCGAGTCGCGCGAAGCGCGCTCCGCTGCGGCCTTGCGGGCCGTCTCGGCCGCCTTCTTCCGGGCCGCCTCGGCCTTCTGCTTCGCCTCGGCCAGGTCCGCCTTGGCCTGCTTCGCGGCATTCGCCGCGGCAGCGTCACGCTCGGCCTGGAGCTGGTAGTCCGCGGCGGCCTGCTGTGTGGCGTCCGCGGACTGGGCGATCTGGGCGACCAGGTCGCCGGTGAGGGTGGGCATTTCGAAGGTCTGCGTCACCGGCTCGGCCGCGTTGGCCGCGCCCGATGCCGCGACGGCCAGGGTGCCGAGGACGCCGCCGGCGACTCCGGCCCGCATCGCGATCGTCGACGCGCTGCGGCGGGGCTTCCGGTGGCTGCGTATGTGAGCGGTGTGGGACATGGGTACTAGCGGTATCAGGGGCTCCTCCATACCTTCAAGCAACGTGTGCTGCGCCACAATTGTTCAACGGGTCCCCTCAATACCCCTCGCGCCACTCCTTATTGACGCCGTAACGGACATTGTGGACACAGGTGATCAAGCCTGTGATCACGGTCTTTCGTGGTTACGTCCGAATTGCCCGCGACCTACCATCGCTCGGGACCGTTGGCCAAGCCCGGTTCTCATGGATCTTTTATGAATGTGGTGGAGGTCACGGAACGGTCACCGGGGAGGCCGCGTCTCGCGCGAGGACGGCTTCCCCGTGCCGCGAGGGCGGCTTCCCTGCACGCCGGGCGGCGCTCTCCGTGCGTCGACGGTTCGCGCCCGGATGAGCTCGTGAACGCGTGCACGCGTCCACATCGCGTGACGCGGATCCCTCTGATGTGTGAATGACGCCCTTTATCAAGGGGTCGGCCCTTGTGCCAATTTGCATGCACGGGAAGCCTCTTGATATTGAGACGCCCCCGATCACCTGCGCAGACGCGGGAAAATGTCACCTCTGGTGACCACTCGGACGCTTCACGTGTGAAGATCACCGCTCATCCGACTTCATGATCCTTCGTCAGGTGGTGGAGATCACAAAGCTTGTGCAATACCCCGTGTCGCAGATCACAGACCGGCAGGCATAAGATGCGAGGCGGTTGGGCTTGTGACCTGCTTCACATGTTCGCGATCTTCGCCCGGACGGGCGAGGTTCGCGGAACAGGTGAGGCGGGTTCCCGGGCCCGACGCAACCGCCACCAGTCAGTGCCGACTGAGAGGAGCGAGGAGCGGTGAACGCGTATGCGCCCATCCTCGTACTGGGAGCCCTCGGGGCAGGCTTTGCGATCTTCTCCGTGGTCATGGCCACGCTGATCGGTCCGAAGCGGTACAACCGGGCCAAGCTCGAGGCCTACGAGTGCGGCATCGAGCCGACCCCCACGCCGGCCGGCGGCGGGCGCTTCCCCATCAAGTACTACCTGACGGCGATGCTCTTCATCGTCTTCGACATCGAGATCGTCTTCCTCTACCCGTGGGCCGTCACCTTCGACGCCCTGGGTGTGTTCGGGCTCGTGGAGATGCTGCTCTTCGTGCTCACCGTCTTCGTCGCCTACGCGTATGTGTGGCGGCGCGGCGGCCTGGAATGGGACTGAGGGGCCAAGGGACATGGGACTCGAAGAAAAGCTGCCGAGCGGATTCCTGCTGACCACCGTCGAGCAGGCCGCGGGCTGGGTACGCAAGGCGTCCGTCTTCCCGGCCACGTTCGGCCTGGCCTGCTGCGCCATCGAGATGATGACCACCGGTGCCGGACGGTACGACCTGGCGCGCTTCGGCATGGAGGTCTTCCGGGGCTCTCCGCGCCAGGCGGACCTGATGATCGTCGCCGGCCGGGTGAGCCAGAAGATGGCGCCGGTGCTGCGGCAGGTCTACGACCAGATGCCGAACCCCAAGTGGGTCATCTCCATGGGGGTCTGCGCCTCCTCCGGCGGCATGTTCAACAACTACGCGATCGTCCAGGGCGTCGATCACATCGTCCCCGTCGACATCTATCTGCCCGGCTGTCCGCCGCGGCCGGAGATGCTGATGGACGCGATCCTCAAGCTCCACCAGAAGATCCAGACCTCCAAGCTCGGCGTGAACGCGCGGGAAGCGGCCCGGGAGGCGGAGGAAGCGGCGCTCAAGGCCCTGCCCACGATCGAGATGAAGGGGCTGCTGCGATGAGCGACGCGAACGGCCACGGCGACGGGGTGAACCCCGAGAAGGACCTGGCCGCCGACAACCTTCCCGGCCAGCGCGGCCAGGGCGGTGAGCAGATCCGCGTGCAGCGCGGCATGTTCGGCGCCAACAACGGCGGCGACACCAGCGGCTACGGCGGCCTGGTCCGCTCGGTCAGGCTCCCGGGACCGGCGAACCGCCCCTACGGCGGCTGGTTCGACGAGGTCGCCGACGAGCTGGAGGGCGCCCTGGAGGAGCAGGGACTCCTGCCCGGCAACGCCATCGAGAAGACGATCGTCGACCGCGGCGAACTGACCTTCCACATCGAGCGCGAGCATCTGGTGCGCGTCGCCCGCACCCTGCGCGACGACCCGGCCCTGCGCTTCGAGCTCTGCACAGGCGTGAGCGGGGTCCACTACCCGAGCGACAAGGGCCGTGAGCTGCACGCCGTCTACCACCTGCGCTCGATCACCCACAACAGGCTGATCCGCCTGGAGGTCAGCGCCCCGGACAGCGACCCGCGCATCCCGACCCTGGTCCCCGTCTACCCGACGAACGACTGGCACGAGCGCGAGGCCTACGACTTCTTCGGGATCGTCTTCGACGGTCACCCGGCCCTGACGCGGATCATGATGCCGGACGACTGGCAGGGCCACCCGCAGCGCAAGGACTACCCCCTCGGCGGCATCCCCGTCGAGTACAAGGGCGCCCAGATCCCGGCTCCGGACCAGCGGAGGTCGTACTCGTGAGCACGCAGTCAGCATCCGCGGCGTCGGCCGCATCGGCGCGCGAGACCACCGAGGGCACCGTATATACGGTCACCGGTGGCGACTGGGACGAGGTCGTCCAGTCCGCGGCCCGCGCCGACGACGAACGCATCGTCGTCAACATGGGTCCTCAGCACCCGTCCACCCATGGAGTGCTTCGCCTGATCCTGGAGATCGACGGCGAGACGGTCACCGAGGCCCGCTGCGGCATCGGCTACCTGCACACCGGCATCGAGAAGAACCTCGAGTTCCGGACGTGGACGCAGGGCACCACCTTCGTGACGCGCATGGACTACCTGACGTCCTTCTTCAACGAGACCGCCTACTGTCTCGCCGTCGAGAAGCTCCTCGGCATCGAGGACCAGATCACCGAGCGCGCCAAGATCATCCGGGTGCTCCTGATGGAGCTGAACCGGCTCTCCTCCCACCTGGTGTGCATCGCCACCGGAGGCATGGAGCTCGGCGCCACCACGATCATGATCTACGGATTCCGTGATCGTGAAATGATTCTCGACATCTACGAGCTCATCACGGGCCTGCGGATGAACCACGCGTACATCCGCCCCGGCGGACTCGCCCAGGACCTGCCGCCCGGCGCGGTCGACCAGATCCGCGAGTTCGTGAAGAAGATGAGGAAGAACCTCCCGGAGTACGACAAGCTCGCCACCGGGAACCCCATCTTCAAGGCCCGTATGCAGGACATCGGCTATCTCGACCTGGCCGGCTGCATGGCCCTCGGCGCCACCGGCCCGATCCTGCGCTCCACCGGTCTGCCGCACGACCTGCGCAAGGCGCAGCCGTACTGCGACTACGAGACGTACGACTTCGAGATCCCGACCGCCGACTCCTGCGACGCCTACGGCCGCTTCCTGGTCCGGCTGGAGGAGATGCGCCAGTCGCTCTCGATCGTCGAGCAGTGCCTGGACCGGTTGCAGCCCGGTCCGGTCATGGTCGCCGACAAGAAGATCGCCTGGCCCGCCCAGCTCGCCCTGGGACCGGACGGACTGGGCAACTCCCTCGACCACATCAAGAAGATCATGGGCACCTCCATGGAGGCCCTGATCCACCACTTCAAGCTGGTCACCGAGGGCTTCCGGGTACCGCCGGGACAGGCGTACGCGGCCGTCGAGTCGCCCAAGGGAGAGCTCGGGGTGCATGTCGTGTCCGACGGCGGCACCCGTCCCTACCGGGTCCACTTCCGTGACCCGTCCTTCACCAACCTTCAGGCCATGGCGGCGATGTGCGAGGGCGGCCAGGTCGCCGACGTCATCGTCGCCGTCGCGTCCATCGACCCCGTGATGGGAGGCGTCGACCGGTGACCACCAGTTCTTCGGAGCGAGGCGTCAGCCTGGGCATGCCCGAACTGCCCGCGCCCGGCTACCCGGACGACGTCCGAGCCCGGCTGCAGGCCGACGCCCGCGAGATCATCGCGCGCTACCCGGACTCCCGGTCGGCCCTTCTGCCGTTGCTGCATCTCGTGCAGTCGGAGGAAGGACACGTCACGCGCACCGGGATGCAGTTCTGCGCGGACGTGCTGGACCTGACCACCGCCGAGGTCACCGCGGTCGCGACCTTCTACACGATGTACCGGCGCAGGCCGAGCGGCGACTACCAGGTGGGCGTCTGCACCAACACCCTGTGTGCGGTGATGGGCGGCGACGCGATCTTCGAGACCCTCCAGGAGCACCTGGGCGTCGGCAACGGCCAGACCACCGAGGACGGCAAGGTCACCCTGGAGCACATCGAGTGCAACGCGGCCTGCGACTTCGCGCCGGTCGTGATGGTCAACTGGGAGTTCTTCGACAACCAGACCCCGGGCAGCGCCAAGCGTCTCGTCGACGACCTGCGCGAGGGACGGCCGGTCGTGCCCACGCGCGGGGCACCGCTGTGCACCTTCAAGGAGACCGCGCGGATCCTGGCGGGCTTCCCCGACGAGCGGGAGGGGGCCGTCGAGGCCGGCGGCAGCGCGGGACCCGCGTCACTGGTGGGCCTGCGCCTGGCCAGGGGGGAGGCCGCACCCGCGCGTGTGGTCCATCCGCGCGACGGCGGTCCGCACGACGAGCCGCGGGACAGGGCCGTGCACGAGCCCTCGCCCACCGAGCACCTGAGCTCGCACGACGCGCCGCAGGCCACATCGGCCTCCGACCCGTCCCACCCGGCAGGGCCTGCCGCCGAGGAGGGGGAGTGATGACCTTGGCACCCGAGCTGAAAGACATGAGCCCCGAGAAGCTGCTCGCACCCGTGCTGTCGTCCTTCTGGGACGAGGACGGGTCCTGGACGCTGGACGTCTACCGAAGGCACGAGGGATACGAGGGGCTGCGCAAGGCGCTCGCGATGTCCCCGGACGACCTGATCGCGTACGTCAAGGACTCCGGTCTGCGCGGCCGCGGCGGCGCGGGATTCCCGACGGGAATGAAATGGCAGTTCATTCCCCAGGGTGATGGAAAACCGCATTATCTGGTTGTCAACGCCGACGAGTCGGAGCCGGGGACCTGCAAGGACATCCCGCTCCTCTTCGCGAACCCGCACAGCCTCATCGAGGGCATCGTGATCGCGTGTTACGCCATCAGGTCGTCGCATGCCTTCATCTATCTGCGTGGTGAGGTCGTCCCGGTGCTGCGGCGGTTGCACGAGGCCGTGCGTGAGGCCTACGCGGCCGGCTACCTCGGCGAGAACATCCTGGGCAGCGGCCTCGACCTCGAACTCACCGTGCACGCGGGCGCGGGCGCGTACATCTGCGGTGAGGAGACCGCACTGCTCGACTCGCTCGAAGGCCGCCGTGGTCAGCCGCGGCTGCGTCCCCCCTTCCCCGCGGTCGCGGGCCTCTACGCGTGCCCGACTGTGGTGAACAACGTCGAGTCGATCGCGTCGGTTCCCGCGATCCTGCAAAAGGGCAAGGAATGGTTCAGGTCGATGGGCAGCGAGAAGTCCCCGGGCTTCACGCTCTACTCGCTCAGCGGCCATGTCGCCAGCCCCGGCCAGTACGAGGCCCCGCTCGGCATCACACTGCGTCAGCTCCTGGAGATGAGCGGCGGGATGCGCCCGGGGCACCGGCTGAAGTTCTGGACGCCCGGCGGCTCCTCGACTCCGATGTTCACCGACGAGCACCTCGACGTCCCTCTTGATTACGAAGGAGTGGGCGCCGCGGGTTCCATGCTCGGCACAAAAGCTCTCCAGTGCTTCGACGAGACGACCTGTGTCGTGCGAGCCGTGACGCGCTGGACCGAGTTCTACGCCCACGAGTCCTGCGGCAAGTGCACGCCGTGCCGCGAAGGCACCTACTGGCTGGTGCAGCTGCTGCGCGACATCGAAGCGGGCAAGGGCGTCATGTCCGACCTCGACAAGCTGAACGACATCGCCGACAACATCAACGGCAAGTCGTTCTGCGCCCTCGGCGACGGCGCCGCCTCGCCGATCTTCTCCTCGCTCAAGTACTTCCGCGCGGAGTACGAGCAGCACATCACGGGCCGTGGCTGCCCCTTCGACCCGGCCAGGTCGACGGCCTGGGCCGACCGTACGGAGGTGAACGCATGACCGTGACCACCAGCGCTCCCTCCGGAGGGGGAGAGGCGGCACTCCCGCCCGAGGACCTCGTCTCGCTGACCATCGACGGAGCGGAGATCAGCGTGCCCAAGGGCACCCTGGTCATCCGGGCCGCCGAGCAGCTCGGCGTCGAGATCCCGCGCTTCTGCGACCATCCCCTCCTGGATCCGGCCGGCGCCTGCCGGCAGTGCATCGTCGAGGTCGAGGGCCAGCGCAAGCCGATGGCGTCCTGCACGATCACGTGCACGGACGGGATGGTGGTGAAGACCCACCTCACCTCGCCCGCCGCCGAGAAGGCCCAGCACGGTGTGATGGAGCTGCTCCTCATCAACCACCCGCTGGACTGCCCGGTCTGCGACAAGGGCGGCGAGTGCCCCCTGCAGAACCAGGCGATGTCGCACGGCAACGCCGAGTCCCGCTTCGAGGGCCGCAAGCGTACGTACGAGAAGCCCGTCCCGATCTCCACGCAGGTGCTGCTCGACCGCGAGCGGTGCGTGCTGTGCGCGCGCTGCACCCGCTTCTCCAACCAGATCGCCGGCGACCCGATGATCGAGCTGCTCGAACGGGGTGCGCTCCAGCAGGTCGGCACCGGCGAGGGTGACCCGTTCGAGTCGTACTTCTCCGGGAACACCATCCAGATCTGCCCGGTCGGGGCGCTGACCTCGGCGGCGTACCGATTCCGCTCCCGCCCCTTCGACCTGGTCTCCTCGCACTCCGTGTGCGAGCACTGCTCCGGCGGCTGCGCGACGCGCACCGACCACCGGCGCGGCAAGGTCATGCGGCGCCTCGCGGCCCCCGATCCGGAGGTCAACGAGGAGTGGATGTGCGACAAGGGGCGCTTCGCGTTCCGGTACGCGCAGACCCGGGACCGGATCGAGACGCCGCTGGTGCGCAACGCCGCCGGTGTCCTGGAGCCCGCGTCCTGGCCGGAGGCGCTGGAGGCGGCGGCCCAGGGACTGGCCGCTGCCCGCTCCCGGGCCGGTGTCCTGGCCGGCGGCCGCCTCACCGTCGAGGACGCCTACGCCTACAGCAAGTTCGCGCGCGTGGCGCTCGACACCAACGACATCGACTTCCGCGCGCGCGTGCACAGCGGCGAGGAGGCCGACTTCCTGGCCGCGCGGGTCGCAGGGCGCGGCCGTGACCTCGACGGTACGGGTGTCACGTACACGTCCCTGGAGAAGGCGCCCGCCGTCCTGCTGGTCGGGTTCGAGTCCGAGGAGGAGGCCCCCGGCGTCTTCCTGCGGCTGCGCAAGGCCTGGCGGACGCACGGGCAGAAGGTGTACGCGCTGGCGACGTACGCCACCCGCGGCCTGGAGAAGGCGGGCGGCACGCTGCTGCCGGCGGCTCCCGGGACCGAGACCGAGTGGCTGGACGCGCTGGCGAGCGGCGTGGGCCTGGAGGAGGGCGGCAACGCCGCGGCCGAGGCACTGCGCACCGAGGGTGCGGTGATCGTCGTCGGCGAGCGGCTGGCCGCGGTGGCGGGCGGACTGACCGCGGCCGTCCGGGCCGCCGGGGTGACCGGCGCGCAGCTGGTCTGGATCCCGCGCCGGGCGGGAGAGCGCGGCGCGGTCGAGGCGGGTGCGCTGCCGACCCTGCTGCCGGGCGGGCGCCCGGCCACCGACCCGCGCGCGCGTGAGGAGGTCGCGGCCGCCTGGGGCGTCGCCGAGCTTCCGCACCGCTTCGGCCGTGACACCGGGCAGATCGTCGAGGCCGCGGTCGCGGGCGAGCTCCAGGCGCTGGTGGTGGCGGGCGTGGAGGTCGCCGACCTGCCCGACCCGGCACGCGCGCGTGAGGCACTCGCCGCGGTCGGCTTCCTGGTGTCGCTGGAGCTGCGGCCCAGCGAGGTCACCGGGTACGCGGACGTGGTGCTCCCGGTGGCGGCGGTCGCCGAGAAGGCGGGCAGCTTCCTCAACTGGGAGGGCAGGGTCCGCTCCTTCGAGGCCGCGCTCAAGCCCGACCAGCTCACCCGTCGGCTCGCTCCCGGCGACGCGCGCGTGCTTCACATGCTCGCCGACGCCATGGACGTCCACCTGGGCCTGCCGGACCTGCGCACCGTCCGTGCGGAGCTGGACCGGATCGGCGCGTGGGACGGGCCGCGGGCCTCGAACCCCTTGCAGACCGCGGGTGTGCTGGCGCGTCCGGCGGCCGGTGAGGCCGTGCTCGCCGGGCACCGGCTGCTGCTCGACCAGGGCGTCCTCCAGCAGGGCGACGACGCGCTCGCGGGCACCCGGCACCCGGCACGCGCGCGTGTCTCGGCCGCCACGGCTGCCGAGGCGGGCGTCAAGGACGGAGACCTGCTGGCCGTGACCGGTACCGCCGGGACGGTCGAACTTCCGCTGGAGGTCACCGAGATGCCCGACCGGGTGGTCTGGCTCCCGCTGAACTCCGCCGGCGGAGGCGTCGCCTCCGACACCGGGGCGCAGCCCGGCTCCCTCGTCCGCATCGGCCCGGCGACGCTCGCCGCCGAAGCTCCCAAGGAGGTGGAGGCATGAGTCCGTACCTCGCCGCTGAAGACCTCTCGATGTTCGGCCACGACCCCTGGTGGCTGGTCGTCGTCAAGGCGGTGTTCTGCTTCGCCTTCCTGATGGTGACCGTGCTGTTCTCCATCGTCTGGGAGCGCAAGGTCGTCGCCTGGATGCAGCTGCGCATCGGCCCCAACCGGCACGGCCCCTGGGGCATGCTCCAGTCGCTCGCCGACGGCATCAAGCTGATGCTCAAGGAAGACGTCATCGTCAAGCGCGCGGACAAGGTGGTCTACGTCCTCGCACCGATCGTCGCGGCCATCCCGGCCTTCATGGCGATCGCGGTGATCCCCTTCGGACCGGCCGACAACGAGATCTCGATCTTCGGCACGCGCACCACGATGCAGCTCACCGACCTGCCGATCGCGATGCTCTACGTCCTCGCGGTCGCGTCGGTCGGCATCTACGGGATCGTGCTGGCGGGCTGGAGTTCCGGATCGACCTACCCGCTGCTCGGCGGTCTGCGCTCCTGCGCGCAGATGATCTCGTACGAGATCGCGATGGGCGCCGCGTTCGCGTCGGTGTTCCTCTACTCGGGGTCGATGTCGACCTCGACGATCGTGGAACAGCAGCACGACCGCTGGTACGTCCTGCTGCTGCCGGTCTCCTTCGTGATCTACATCATCACGATGATCGGCGAGACCAACCGGGCCCCGTTCGACATGCCGGAGTCCGAGGGCGACCTGGTCGGCGGCTTCAACACCGAGTACTCGTCGATCAAGTTCGCGATGTTCATGCTCGCCGAGTACGTCAACATGGTGACGGTCTCGGCCGTGTCGACCACGCTGTTCCTGGGCGGCTGGCGGGCCCCGTGGCCCATCAGCACCTTCTGGGAGGGCGCGAACCACGGCTGGTGGCCGATGCTCTGGTTCGTGGTGAAGGTGCAGCTGCTGCTGTTCGGCTTCATCTGGCTGCGCGGCACACTGCCCCGGGTCCGCTACGACCAGCTGATGAAGCTCGGCTGGAAGGTCCTCATCCCGGTCTCCGTCGTCTGGCTGATGCTCGTGGCGACCGTGCGGACCCTGCGCAACGAGCACTACGACTTCGCCGACATCGCCCTGTACGTCGGCGGCGCCGTCCTCGTCCTGCTGCTGCTGTCCTTCGTCGCCGACCTCTTCCGCGACAAGGCGGAGAAGGCCGGGGAGGCCGGGCGGACCGCCGAGGAGGCGGCCGGCTTCGACCCGATGGCCGGTGGATTCCCCGTACCCCCGCTGCCGGGCCAGGAGCTGCCGCCGGTGCCCCGGCGCCGCCCGCACCGCGAGCGGGAGTTGATTGTCAGTGGTGGGTCCGACACTGCGAGTGACGGATCGATCGGCGGAACTCGTGACGGAAAGGAGGCGTCCGATGGCTGAGGAGCCCAAGGAGACCAAACCCGGTTTCCAGAACCCCGTGGCCGGCTTCGGCGTGACCTTCAAGGCCATGTTCAAGAAGCGGCTGACCGAGCAGTACCCGGAGCAGCAGAAGACCACCGCTCCGCGCTTCCACGGGCGGCACCAGCTCAACCGTCATCCGGACGGCCTGGAGAAGTGCGTCGGCTGCGAGCTGTGCGCCTGGGCCTGCCCCGCCGACGCCATCTATGTGGAGGGCGCCGACAACACGGACGAGGAGCGCTACTCGCCGGGCGAGCGGTACGGCCGCGTCTACCAGATCAACTACGCCCGCTGCATCCTGTGCGGCCTGTGCATCGAGGCGTGCCCCACGCGCGCGCTGACGATGACGAACGAGTTCGAGCTGGCCGACTCCAGCCGCGCGAACCTCATCTACACCAAGGAGCAGCTCCTCGCCGGACTCGACGAGGACATGGTCGACACCCCGCACGCCATCTACCCGGGGATGGACGAGCAGGACTACTACCTGGGGCTGGTCACCGAGGCCGCTCCCGGCACGGAGCGCCAGGTCGCCGTCTCCAAGGGCGAGCAGCCCGGGGAGAAGGAGGTGAAGGCATGAGCGCGCAGCTCGCCGCCTACTCGACCTCCACCGGAGAGGCCTTCCAGTTCTGGGTCCTCGGCTCGGTCGCGCTGATCGGCGCCCTGTGCACCGTCTTCATGAAGAAGGCCGTGCACAGCGCGCTCTGCCTGGCCGGCACCATGATCATCCTGGCGGTGTTCTACCTCGCCAACGGCGCCTACTTCCTGGGCATCGTGCAGATCGTCGTCTACACCGGCGCGATCATGATGCTGTTCCTGTTCGTGGTGATGCTCGTCGGCGTGACGGCGGCGGACTCCCTGAAGGAGACCATCAAGGGCCAGCGCTGGCTGGCCCTCGTCAGTGGTCTGGGCTTCGGCATCCTGCTGCTGGCCGGCATCGGCCACGCCTCCCTCACCGAGTTCGACGGCCTGGGACAGGCCAACGCGAACGGCAATGTGGAGGGGCTCGCCGCGCTGCTCTTCACCAAGTACGTCTTCGCCTTCGAGATCACCGGCGCGCTGCTGATCACGGCCGCCGTCGGCGCCATGGTGCTCACCCACCGCGAGCGCACCGAGCGCGCGAAGACGCAGCGCGAACTGGCCGAACAGCGGGTACGGGAGGGCAAGCACCTGCCGCCGCTGCCGGCGCCGGGTGTCTACGCCCGGCACAACGCCGTGGACATCGCGGGCCTGCTGCCCGACGGCACCCCGTCCGAGCTCACGGTCAGCAAGACGCTGCGCGAGCGCGGCCAGATCCGTGACGTGTCCACCGAGGCGCTCAACGACCTCCGTGCGCTGGAGCAGCGTGCCGAGGAGCGCCTGGAGCGGACGGAGGTCGAACCGGCGACCTTCCGGCGGACCGAGGAGGCGTCGAAGTGAACCCCGTGAACTACCTCTATCTCGCGGCCCTGCTGTTCACGATCGGCGCCACCGGCGTACTGATCCGGCGCAACGCCATCGTGGTCTTCATGTGCATCGAGCTCATGCTGAACGCCTGCAACCTCGCGTTCGTCGTCTTCTCCCGGATGCACGGCAATCTCGACGGCCAGATCATCGCCTTCTTCACGATGGTCGTCGCCGCAGCGGAGGTCGTGGTGGGTCTGGCGATCATCGTGTCGCTGTTCCGGTCCCGCCACTCGGCCTCGGTCGACGACGCCAGCCTGATGAAGCTGTAAGGGGTCGGAAGAATCGTGGAGAACCTGATCGCGCTGCTGATCGCGGCGCCTCTGCTCGGAGCGGCCGTCCTGCTGGTCGGCGGCCGGCGGCTGGACGCCGTCGGTCACTGGATCGGCACCGCCCTCGCGGCCGCCTCCTTCGCCGTCGGAGTCGTCCTCTTCGCCGGCCTGCTCGGCCGCGGCGCCGAGGACCGGACGCTGACCCAGCACCTGTACAGCTGGATCCCGGTCGAGGGCTTCCAGGCGGACGTGGCCTTCCGCCTGGACCAGCTGTCGATGACCTTCGTGCTGCTGATCACGGGCGTCGGCTCGCTGATCCACCTGTACTCGATCGGGTACATGGAGCACGACGAGCGGCGGCGCCGCTTCTTCGGCTACCTGAACCTGTTCCTGGCGGCGATGCTGCTGCTCGTCCTCGCCGACAACTACCTTCTGCTGTACGTCGGCTGGGAGGGCGTCGGCCTCGCCTCGTACCTGCTGATCGGCTTCTGGCAGCACAAGCCCAGCGCGGCCACCGCGGCCAAGAAGGCCTTCCTGGTCAACCGCGTCGGCGACATGGGTCTGTCGATCGCCATCATGCTGATGTTCACCACCTTCGGGACCTTCGCCTTCGGTCCGGTGCTCGGCAGCCAGGAGCACCCCGGCCTGGCCGGCGGTGCGACCGGCGGGAAGCTCACCGCCATCGCCCTGATGCTGCTGCTCGCGGCCTGTGGCAAGTCCGCCCAGGTGCCGCTCCAGTCCTGGCTCGGGGACGCGATGGAGGGCCCGACCCCGGTCTCGGCCCTCATCCACGCCGCGACGATGGTGACCGCGGGCGTGTATCTGATCGTCCGGTCCGCGGCGATCTTCAACGGCAGCCCCGACGCGCAGCTCGTGGTCACCGTGGTCGGCGCCGTCACGCTCCTGTTCGGTGCGATCGTCGGTTGCGCGAAGGACGACATCAAGAAGGCGCTGGCAGGCTCGACCATGTCGCAGATCGGCTACATGGTGCTCGCCGCGGGCCTCGGCCCCATCGGCTACGTCTTCGCGATCATGCACCTGGTCACCCACGGCTTCTTCAAGGCCGGACTGTTCCTCGGCGCCGGTTCGGTCATGCACGGCATGAACGACGAGGTCGACATGCGCAAGTACGGCGGCCTCAGGAAGTACATGCCGGTCACCTTCGCGACCTTCAGCCTCGGCTACCTCGCCATCATCGGCTTCCCGGGCCTGTCCGGCTTCTTCTCCAAGGACAAGATCATCGAGGCGGCCTTCGCCAAGGGCGGCACCGAGGGCTGGATCCTCGGCGGCGCGGCCCTGCTCGGCGCGGCCGTCACGGCGTTCTACATGACGCGCGTGATGCTGATGACGTTCTTCGGCGAGAAGCGCTGGCAGCCTGACGAGCACGGGCACGAGCCGCACCCGCACGAGTCGCCCAGGTCCATGACGATCCCGATGATCGTGCTGGCCTTCGGATCCGTCTTCGCGGGCGGCCTGTTCAGCATCGGCGACCGCTTCCTGAACTGGCTGGAGCCCGTCACCGGGCACGCCGAGGGCGACTCTCCCCTCAGCCCGACGACGGTCACCCTGGTCACCACGGCCCTGCTCGTCGTCGGCGTCGCCCTCGCGTACGCCCAGTACGGACGGCGCCCGGTCCCGGTCACCGCCCCGCGCGGGTCGCTGCTCACCCGGGCCGCCCGCCGGGACCTGTACCAGGACGACTTCAACCACGTCGTCCTCGTGCGGGGCGGGGAGCACCTGACGCGCTCCCTGGTGTACGTCGACCACACCCTGGTCGACGGCGTCGTCAACGGCACGGCGGCCTCGGTCGGCGGCCTCTCCGGACGGCTGCGCCGGCTGCAGAACGGCTTCGCGCGGTCGTACGCGGTCTCGATGTTCGGCGGTGCGGCACTCCTCGTCGCCGCGACCCTGCTGATGAGGGCGGTCTGATACCGATGTCCTTTCCACTGCTGACAGCGACGGCGGCACTGCCGGCCGTCGGGGCGATCGCCACGGCCGCCGTGCCGGCCGCCCGGCGCAACGCCGCCAAGGCACTGGCGCTGCTCGTCTCGCTCGCCACCTTCGCTCTGGCGATCGTCGTCCTGGTCCGGTTCGACCCGGGCGGCGACCGGTACCAGCTCACCGAGTCCCACGCCTGGATCAAGGAGTTCGGGGTCAGGTACGAGCTGGGCGTGGACGGCATCGGGGTGGCGCTGATCGCGCTGACCGCCCTGCTGATCCCGTTCATCGTCCTCGCGGGCTGGCACGACGCCGACCCGCTGGAGACCGGAAGCCGCCGCTGGCGGCCGACACAGGGCTTCTTCGCCCTGATCCTGGCCGTCGAGGCGATGGTGATCCTCTCCTTCGAGGCCACCGACGTCTTCCTCTTCTACGTCTTCTTCGAAGCCATGCTGATCCCGATGTACTTCCTCATCGGCGGCTTCGGGGACCGTGCCCACGAGCACGGGGAGGCGGCCGCGTCCACGCAACGCTCGTACGCGGCGGTGAAGTTCCTCCTCTACAACCTGGTCGGCGGTCTGATCATGCTGGCCGCGGTGATCGGCCTCTACGTGGTGGCCGGCAATTTCAGCCTCCAGGAGATCGTGCAGGCGCGGGCGAACGGCTCGCTGCACATGGCGACCAGCACCGAACGCTGGCTGTTCCTGGGCTTCTTCTTCGCCTTCGCGGTGAAGGCCCCGCTGTGGCCGCTGCACACCTGGCTGCCCAACGCGATGGGGGAGGCCACCACTCCGGTCGCCGTCCTCATCACGGCGGTGGTCGACAAGGTGGGCACCTTCGCGATGCTCCGCTACTGCCTCCAGCTCTTCCCGGAGGCCTCGAAGTGGGCGACGCCCGCCATCCTCGTACTGGCGCTGATCAGCATCATCTACGGCGCGCTGCTCGCCGTTGGGCAGCGCGACATCAAGCGGCTGGTGGCGTACGCGTCGATCTCGCACTTCGGGTTCATCATCCTGGGCATCTTCGCGATGACCAGTCAGGGCCAGTCCGGCGCCACGCTCTACATGGTCAACCACGGGATCTCGACGGCCGCGCTGATGCTGGTCGCGGGCTTCCTGATCTCCCGGCGCGGCTCCCGGCTCATCGCCGACTACGGCGGTGTGCAGAAGGTGGCCCCGGTCCTCGCGGGCACCTTCCTGATCGGCGGTCTGGCGACCCTCTCCCTGCCGGGTCTGGCGCCCTTCGTCAGCGAGTTCCTGGTGCTGGTCGGCACGTTCGCGCGCTATCCGGCGGTCGGCATCATCGCCACCTTCGGCATCGTCCTCGCCGCGCTCTACACCCTCGTCCTCTACCAGCGGACGATGACGGGCCCGGTGAAGGCGGAGGTCGAGGCGATGCCGGACCTCAGAGCCCGTGAACTCCTGGTCGTCGCGCCGCTGATCGTCCTGCTGATCTTCCTGGGTGTCTACCCGAAGCCCGTCACGGACATCGTCAACCCGGCGGTCAAGCAGACCCTTTCCGACGTCCAGAAGAAGGACCCCCAGCCCGAGGTGGAGGCGGCCAAGTGAGCGCAACAGCCGTCCACAGCCTGTGGACAACCGCGGCAACCGCGGCCGGCCCGATCTCGAAGATCGAAACGCCGAAGATCGAATACGGGCAGCTCTCGCCCACCCTGATCGTGGTGGGAGCCGCGATCATCGGGGTGCTGGTCGAGGCGTTCGTGCCCCGCAAGTCCCGCTACTACGCACAGCTCTTCGTGTCGGCGGTGGCGCTCGTCGCCGCCTTTGCCGCGGTGATCGCACTCGCGGCCGGCGGCTACGGCACCACCAAGGCGCACATCGCGGCGATGGGCGCGATCGCGGTCGACGGGCCGTCCCTGTTCCTCCAGGGCACGATCCTGCTGACCGGCCTGGTCGGCCTGTTCACCTTCGCCGAGCGCCGCCTCGACCCGCAGGCGCACGGCAACCGGGTCGACTCGTTCGCGGCACAGGCCGCGTCCGTGCCCGGCAGCGACAGCGAGAAGGCGGCCGTGAAGGCCGGGTTCACCACCACCGAGGTCTTCCCGCTGCTGCTCTTCGCGGTCTCCGGCATGCTGGTCTTCCCCTCGGCCAACGACCTGCTGACGCTGTTCGTGGCCCTGGAGGTCTTCTCGCTGCCGCTGTACCTGCTCTGCGCGCTGGCCCGCCGCAAGCGGCTCATGTCGCAGGAGGCCGCCGTCAAGTACTTCCTGCTCGGCGCCTTCGCCTCCGCGTTCACGCTCTTCGGCATCGCCCTGCTGTACGGGTACGCGGGCTCGATGTCGTACGCCACCATCGCGCAGGTCGTCGAGGGCCGGGTCACCAGCGTCGACCCGGCGCTCGCCGGCACCATGGGCAACGACGCGCTGCTGCTCGTCGGCACCGCACTGCTCGCCATGGGCCTGCTGTTCAAGGTGGGCGCGGTGCCGTTCCACATGTGGACGCCGGACGTGTACCAGGGCGCGCCGACCCCGGTGACCGGATTCATGGCGGCGGCGACCAAGGTCGCGGCCTTCGGCGCGCTGCTGCGGCTGCTGTACGTCATCCTGCCCGGACTGCGCTGGGACTGGCGGCCGGTCATGTGGGGCGTCGCGATCATCACGATGCTGGGCGGCGCGATCGTCGCGATCACCCAGACCGACATCAAGCGGCTGCTGGCGTACTCGTCGATCGCGCACGCGGGATTCATCCTCGCCGGTGTCATCGCGACCACGCCGGACGGTGTGTCCTCGGTGCTGTTCTACCTGGGCGCGTACTCGTTCGTGACGATCGGCGCGTTCGCGGTCGTCACCCTCGTGCGCGACGCGGGCGGCGAGGCGACGCACCTGTCCAAGTGGGCGGGGCTCGGCCGTAGGTCGCCGCTGGTGGCGGCCGTGTTCGCGGTGTTCCTGCTGGCCTTCGCGGGCATCCCGCTGACCTCCGGCTTCGCCGGGAAGTTCGCCGTGTTCCGGGCGGCGGCGGAAGGCGGCGCGGCCCCGCTGGTCGTGGTCGGTGTGATCTCGTCGGCGATCGCGGCGTTCTTCTACATCCGGGTGATCGTGCTGATGTTCTTCAGCGAACCGAAGCCGGAGGGCCCGACGGTCGCGGTGCCGTCGCCGCTGACGATGACCGCGATCGCGGTCGGCGTGGCGGTGACCCTGGTGCTCGGTGTGGCACCGCAGTACTTCCTGGACCTGGCGAGCCAGGCGGGGGTGTTCGTGCGCTGACACGATCCGCGCCGGCACGACGGCGGCCCGGCCCCCGCGGTGGGTGGCGGGCCCCCCGGCGGCGGGGGCGAGTCGCCGCCGCGCCGGGACGTGATTCCGGGGTG
>NZ_JBEOWS010000083.1:0-29443 GCF_040296125.1 Streptomyces sp. NPDC002265
GGCGGACATCACCCCCACGGGAGTCTCCGGTACCGCCGCCGTCGCGGCCTTCGCGGCCGTCGGCCCGGCGGTCTCCCATGCCGGTGCTGCCGTCGTCGGCCCGGCGGTCTCCGATGCCGGTGCCGCCGCCGGACCGGCGGTCTCCGGTGCCGCCGCCGTCGTCGCCGTCGGCGCAGCGGTCCGTGGCAGCCGGGTCCAGCCGAGCCGGTCGGCGTGGGCGGCGAGCACCGGGTCGTCCCCGACGATCCCCGCACGGCCCACGCAGGTCAGCAGCGGCAGGTCCGAGGCGTGGTCGCCGTACGCGACGCAGTCCTCGGGACGGGCGCCCGACCGGGCCATCAGGGCACGGGCGGCGGTGGCCTTGGCCTCGCCGATCATCGCGGCGCGCACCTCGCCCGTGTACCGGCCCGCGACCACCTCGGGGTCGCTGCACAGCACGTGCTCCGCGCCGAGCTGCTCCGCGATCGGGTCGAGGCAGGCCCGGAACGACCCCGAGACGAGCGCGACCCGGTACCCCTCGGCCCGCAGCCGCCGCAGCTCGTCTGCGGCCTCGCGGTGGAGGAAGTCCTCGCGCCGCCGTTCCCGGGCGAACCAGCGGCGCCCGCTCTCGGCGACCGCGGCCTCTTCCATCCCCGTGTAGTTGCGGTAGTAGGTGCGGTTGGTCTCCTCGCGGGGCACGCCGGCCCGTGCCGCGCTCGTCAGCTCGTTCTCGGCGGCGCGGTACCGGTCCGGGTCGGCGAGGTGGAACTCCAGGAAGGAGAACATGCTCTTGATGTCGATGAGCGTCTCGTCGACGTCGAAGAACGCGATCCGGACCGGCCGTGCGGGCCCACTGCCGTGCTCGCCGCCCCGGCCGCCCGGATGGCCGGTGCCGCCGGGTGCGGCGCCGGCGGGGCGCGGTTCGTCGCCCATGGGCTCAGTACCTGCTTCCGACGGCGGTGGGCAGGGCGGCCAGCGCGGCCAGGTCCTCCGCGGCGAGGTGGACCTCCGCCGCGGCCAGGTTCTCCCGCAGATAGCGCGGGTTCTTGGTGCCGGGGATCGGCACCACCCGCTCGCCCTGCGCCAGCGTCCAGGCGATCGCGATCTGGGCGGGCGTGGCCGAACGACGGTCGGCGACCTCCCTGATCCCGTCGACGATGCGCTGGTTCGCCTCCATCGCGGCGCGGTGGAAACGCGGGTTGGCGGTGCGGAAGTCGCTGTCCTCGAACTGGCCTGCGTGCAGGGTGCCGGTGAGGAAGCCGCGGCCCAGCGGCGCGAACGGGATGAAGCTCGCCCCCACGCTCTCGCACCAGCCGACGATCCCGCCCGCCCCTCCGTCCAGCGCGTCGCGCGTCCACAGCGACAGTTCGGACTGGACGGCGGTCACCGGGTGGATCTCGTGCGCGGCACTGGCCTGCGCGACGGTGGCCTCGGACAGGCCGAGCCAGCGCACCTTGCCCTCCGCGACCAGTTCGGCCATCACTCCCCAGGTCTCCGCCAGCGGGACCTCGGGGTCGATGCGGTGGACGTAGTAGAGGTCGATGACGTCGACGCCCAGCCGGCGCAGGCTGGCCTCGACGGCCTTGCGCACATAGGCCGGCGAGTTGTCGCGGTGGGCCGTCCGCTGCTCGAGATCGTCCAGGACGATGCCGAACTTCGTCGCGATGACGACCTCGTCGCGGCGGCCCGCGACGGCCTTGCCCAGCAGCGTCTCGTTGTGCCCGGCCCCGTAGAGATCGGCGGTGTCCAGCAGATTGCCGCCGAGGTCCAGCGCCTCGTTGATGACCCGCACGGAGCGTTCGTCGTCCCGGGCGGACTCCTGGTAGAGCCAGCTCATCCCCATACACCCGAGACCGACGCTGCCGATCTTGATTCCCGTGTTGCCCAGACTTCTCAGGCGCACTTCTTGCTCTCCTTCCGCCGTCAGGCGGCCGCGAATACGAGGGCGGCGTTGTGGCCGCCGAAACCGAGTGAGGTGCTGACCGCGACCTCAAGGGCCGCCTCGGCCGCCCTGCCCGTCGTGACGTCGAGGTCGATCTCGGGGTCGAGCTCGGTGAGGTTGGCCGTCGGGGGCACCACGCCGTGGCGCAGCGCCAGTGCGGTGAAGGCGGCCTCGATGGCGCCCGCGGCGGCGAGCGCGTGCCCGGTCACCCCCTTGGTCGAGGTGACCATCGGGCGCTCGCCCAGGACCCGGCGCAGTACCCGGCCCTCGGTGACGTCGTTGAGCGGGGTGGAGGTGCCGTGCGCGTTCACGTGGTCCACCTCGTCCGTGCCCACGCCCGCGTCGGCGAGGGCGGCGCGCAGCGCCCGCTCCATCCCGGCCCCGCTCGGGTCGGGCGCGGTGGCGTGGTACGCGTCCGTCGACGAGCCGAAGCCGATGACGTCGGCGTAGACCGGGACACCGCGCGCCCGCGCGTCCTCGGGCCGCTCCAGTACGAGGATCCCCGCGCCCTCCGCCGCGACGAAGCCGTCGCGCGCGGCGTCGAACGGCCGGGACGCGGCGCCCGGGTCCTCACGCCGGCCCGAGAGCCCGCCCATCCGGGTCAGACCGGTGATGGTCCCGGGCGTCAGGGCGGACTCGGCCCCGCCGGCGAGCACCACGTCGCAGGCGCCGGACCGGAGCAGGTCACGGGCGACACCGATGGCGTTGGAGCCGGAGGCGCAGGCGGTGGCCGTGACCATGCTCGGCCCGGACGCCTTGACGTCGATGGCCGTGTGGCCCGCGACCATGTTCGACATCCCCATGGGGATCATCAGCGGGGAGACGCTCTTCGGCGCCTCCTCCAGGAACCTGCGGTGCTGCTGCTCCCAGGTGGCGGTGCCGCCGAGGGAGTTGCCGATGACGACGCCCACCCGGGTGCCGTCCCAGCGCTCCGGGTCGAGACCGGCGTCGGCCACCGCCTGGCGGGCGGCGACGATCGCGAGCTGGGTGAAGCGGTCCAGCCGCCAGGCGCTGCCGGGGCCGAGCAGCGCGCCGGCATCGAAGCCGGGCACCCGGCAGGAGAAGTCGACTGGCAGCCCGGCGAGTTCGGGATCGGGAGCGGCGGTCGGCCGGCCGGAGCACACCCGCTCCCAGCTCGTCCGCGCGTCGAGACCGGCGGCGGTCACCAGTCCGACACCCGTGATCGCCACGGCCCCCTTCGAGGAGAGGGTCACGCGCGCACGCCCTGGGCCTCGATGAGTTCGACGGTGTCCGCGACGGTCGTCTCGCCCTGGAGGATGTCGTCCGTGAGGTCGACCCCCAGCTCCCGGTTTATGATCATGGTCAGCTCGATCAGGGCGAGCGAGTCGAGGGCGAGGTCCTTGTAGCTGATCCCGGGCTCGATCTTCGCGGCGGGCACGCCGAGTTCGGAGACGAGCAGACCGGTCAGCTTTTCCTGTACAGCGCTCATGATGCGTTCTCTTCCTTCACTTCTTACGGGTGGATTCAGCTCGTGCGGACGGATTCGGCGGGCGTGGGCAGACCGGGCAGGGGTTCGACGGAGAGCTCGGGGAACTCCAGGGCCGCGGCTCCCCAGGTGAGGCCGCCGCCGAAGCCGCACAGCAGCGTCCGCTGCCCCGGCGTGATCGAGCCCGCGTGCACGGCGTCGACCAGCGCCAGCGGGACGGAGGCGGCGACGGTGTTGCCGACCCGGTCGATGTTGACCACCAACTTCTCGTCGGAAAGCCCGAGTTCACTGCCCACGGCGGCCAGGATGCGGATGTTCGCCTGATGGGCGACGAGCCGGTCGATCGATTCGAGGGGCCAGTCGAGCTGTTTCGCCAGCCGCCGCGACGACTCGCTCATACGGGTCACCGCGTTGCGGAACACCGAGCGCCCCTGCATCGTGAAGAACTCGTCGCCCGGTGCGGCGAGCCCCTTGGAGCGGTACTCGGACCCGCCGCCCGGCACGGTGATCAGGTCGGCCTGGGTGCCGTCGCTGGCCAGGTCGAACCCGAGCAGCGCGCCACGTTCCCCGAGGTCTCCGGCGCGCAGCACCACCGCCCCCGCGCCGTCCCCGAAGATCGCCCTGGTCGTGCGGTCCTCGGGGTCGAGGATGGTGGAGAAGGTGTCGGCGCCGATCACCAGGGCGCTGCCGGCGATCCCGGCGCGGATCATGCTCGAGGCGGTCGCCAGCGCGTACACGAACCCGGTGCACACGGCGGCCACGTCGAACGCGGGGATCTCCCCCAGCCCGAGCCGGCCGGCGACCTCGGGCGCCGTGGCCGGGCACGGATGGTCCGGGGTGCTCGTCGCGAGGACGAGGAGGTCCACCGTGTCCGCGCCGGCGGAGGCGAGTGCCCGCGCCCCGGCCCGGACCGCGAGGTCCGAGGTGGACAGTCCCGGCGGGACGACGAACCGCTGCCGGATCCCGGTGCGGGTGGTCACCCACTCGTCGGTGGTGTCGAGTTGCCGGGCGAGGTCGTCGTTGGTGACGCGGTCCGGCGGCAGCCAGCCGCCGAGCCCCGTCAGCACCGCCGCGCGTCCGCTCACCGTGCGCTCCGGTGCGAGGCGGGGACGGCCGTGGTCTCCACGGTGCCGGACGCGACCTCGTCGCCGTGCTGCCGGAAGGTGATCCGGAAGGTCCGGATCCCGTCGTTCTCACCCTCGGGGACCACGACGACCGTGGTCGGCGCGTCGAGTTCGGCGAACTTGGCGAAGCCGAGGTCGAACCCGACGAGCGTGGTCTCCCGCGCCGGCCGGTCCAGGAGCCGGACGCCGGCGAGCAGGGCGGCCTGGCGTGCGGCCTCCGTGAGCACCATGCCCGGCAGGTGGTCCTGGGCGTGGTCGAACATGCTCGGGTTGTCGTTGGGGACCCGTACCCCGGCCGAGAGCCCGTCGCCGTCCCGTACGGGGTCGACGAGCAGGGCGTTGACCGGGTTCGCGCGCCCGAGGTCCGCCGGGGCCACCGTCGCGGGGAGGGCCGTGACGTCGTCGGACGAGACGGGCGGGCTGCCGCGCCGCTTCGAGCGGACGAAGGAGTACGTCGCCGACGACAGGTAGCCGACCGTCATGCGGGCCTCGCCGGCCTCCTCGCCCGAGAGCAGGAAGCGCATCCCGTACGTGACGGACCGGGCGGGGGTGGTCGCGTCGGCCGGCCGGTCGGTGGTGACCTCGACGGTCAGCTCCGCCGGGTCGCCCGAGTGCGCGGCGAACAGGCCGGGCAGCCACATGGACCACGACTGCAGGACGAACTTCGTGTCGCCGTCGACGCCGAGGTGGGTGTGCGCACCGTAGGTCTCGGCCTGCCGGGCGCATTCGAGCAGCAGGACCGGGTCGACGACCGTGTGGCCCACGTGGTCGGTGAAGTAGGCGTGCGAGGAAGGGAGCTGGGCGCCCGCGAGGAAGCGCTGCCCGTCCACCGCGACGGTGTCGGTGAGGAACACCTCCGACAGGGCCCGGCGGTGGAGCAGGCGCCGGTCGACCGACCGGACGAACTCCAGCGCCCGGACACCGGACGCGAACGTGGCTGTGGACACCGTCATCGGTGACTGACCCCCCTTGCCGGGAACGCGGCGGCAGACGCACCGGCGCTCCCGGAATCTCGTAGTCGTGCACCGCGGACCGACTCGGCCGCGGCTGACAAGAACGAAATTAGCCACGCGCTCTTTCGTCCCGCTGTCGGCGCGTGTAAGGGGGCGACATCCCACCGGAAGGCCGGTTCCGTCTGTTCCGGCGGTACGGAGCAACGCTCCGTCGCGTGAGAAGCACACCCGTCCGGCGCTCCAACGCGGCGGAAAGCTTGTCCAGGAGCTGCACCGTCGGCCGCCTCTCTCCCAGGAGCAGACGCGAGACCGTCCCCCTGCCGCAGCCGACTCTGCCTACCCCGTCACCTCGGTCGACCGCCCGCACGACATGGCCGACCCGAGACCCGCCGCCATCCACATGCCGGCGGGTCTCGGCCCGGACGGAACCTGGTTGAGCGCCGAGTGGGATTTCGGCCTTCAGGCCATGTGGCCTGTCTTCCGTCAGCCGACGCGGTTGATCGGCGGGCAGTGCCACCGCGCGTCGATGATCTCGGGGCGCGGGAGGTACATGCGCAGCGCGACGAACCAGATGCCCTGCCGCGGCGTGGGCAGCCAGTTGGACTCCCGCTCGGGCCCCGGTGAGTCCGGCTGCAGGTAGAGACGCAAGCGGCCGTCGTCCTCCGTGACGAGCCCGCGGGTGCGGTCTCCGACGGAGTACCTGTCGATCGGATTCGGGATCAGGTTCCGGTCCTCGTCATAGGCGGTCAGCGACCAGAATGCGTCGACCGGAGGCAGCGCCCCCGCCTCGAAGTGCAACTCGTAGCGACCGGTGGCGAGCGTCTCGCCGGCGCCGTCGGTGAAGGCCGCCAGATAGACCGCTTCCTCGGGATCGTTGATGGCGATCCCCACCAGGGACTGCTCCGCGGCCCGCTTGAGGAAGTCGTCCCCGAAGTGCCCGATCTGCGGGGGAGGGTACCGCCAGCCGTTGATCAGCTCACCCCACTCGCCGCTGAATATCTGCTGCTCGAGCATGGGCACGGCGGTGGCAGCGGCCCGGATCAGGCCCTCCTTCACCGGCTCCGGCTGTGCCTCGACATCCAGCCCTGGGCCGATGCCGATCTCCGCGAACTGCCGGAGCAGGACATCGTGGTGCCTCGGGAGCGGATTCTCGGCCAGCACCGCGTTGAGTGTCTTCCACGGACCGAGCGGATCCTCGGCGGGGTCGACCGGTACCGGTACATCGCGGCTTTCCGGGAGCGTGGCGCCCTCATCGCCGAACAGGTGCAGCGGCGTCAGCCGGTACTGCTGCTGCAAGGCGTGGACGGCGGGGAGGTCGTCCACGCCTTCGACGAGCGTCCGCCCGACCACCAGGACCCACGGGGTGGGGGCGGTCGCCGTGCGGCGCACGCCCTCCGGGAGGTCCCCGCGCCAGTCCGGGCCGACGAGGGCGAAGTCACCGGCCTCCGATCCGGTCGCCCGCATGCCCACGTAGTCGTAGTTGTCGGAGGTGAAGGCGACCAGCTCGAAGGTGAAGTAGCGGTCGCCCATGTCCGGGTGCGAGAGAATGAGGGGTTCCTCGCGCAGGTCCACCCACGCCCAGGAGTACAGCGTGTCGTTGTTGGGGGACACGCCCTCCCGGTCCGAGGCGTCCCAGACCCTGGTCGCATGCCAGAAGTGGTTGACGGCGGCGTAGGGCGTCGTTTCCGTCTCGGGCTTCTGGGTCACCCAACGGTGGCGCAGTTCGGCGTTGTAGATGTAGGGGAAGCCGTAGACGAAGGCCTGCTCTCCCAGCGTGTACGCGTACTCGCGCCGCCAGTCGTCCACCCGGCCGGTCAGCGTCGGCTTCACCGATCGCCATGCCACGGGCAGGGCCCGCGCCACCTTCCTGGCGCGGTCGATGGTGTCCCCCGGGTGACGTACGGCGGTCGCAGTGGCCTTTCCGGTGGAGGCCACCGCGTGGCCGACGCCGGCTGCCGCCGCGGCGAGATCGTGGCGCAGACCTGGCCTGGAGTAGTTGCTGTCGGCTGAGGATGCCATCACCGCGTTCCTCTCCTGAGGCTGAACAGCACAGCCTGCAGACACCACGCGAACTCAGCACGCTGCATGAAAACCGGCGACCGTCGACGACGCGGCTTCTCCCGGTGCGCCACGCGGCGGCGTCTGCGCGATGCGTCGTGGGGTCACCGGACCGGGTTGCTCCAAAACGCGCCTGCTCTTCGACTACATCACCGCTTCCCCGCCTCGGCAACCGGACTCCGGATCACGACGGTCCCCGCCCCGACTCCTTCCAGCGGCAGTGGCTCGACGACGCCGACACGCGCGGTATGTCGGTGACCGATGCCGAACAGGCCGTGGACGCGACCCGAAGCGCGATGGCGCACAGTCCGGGAACCGCGGGATACGACCCGAGCCTGCTCCGGCAGTCCGGGCTGGATCCCGGGCTGGACTTCACCAACGGCCTGCGGCACACCATGCTGGTCGTTAGCCTCCTGCCGTTCGCCCTGACCGTGGCGGCGTACCTGCTCATGCCCCGCCGGACCCGTACCGCACCGTAGGAGCCGGATCAGCAGCCGTCAGGCCAGGGGCACCTGGGGGCCGGTCAGTGTTGCCCGGCGTCCGACTGCCGCGCGGGCCGACACGCGCCCTCGCCGGGGAACGGGGGCTGATCCGTCAGGACGGGCAACCCGAGTCGGCGATCACGTAGTGGCCGGACGAGGTCTCTTCGAGGGTATGTGTCACGTAGAGGTTGTAGAGGCCCATGTTCTGGTCGGAGCCGTTGGCGTAGACGTAGCCGAGGCTCTGGTGGGCGCGCCCGGCCGCGACCTGGTTGTAGTTGTTGTCCGTGAAGCACTGCGGCTGGTACCCGGTGGTGGCCGAGACCGCCGACGACCGGCCACCGACCACGCCGACGGAGTCCACGGCGGCGACGGCGTAGGTGTACTGCGTGCCGGAACCCAGCCCGGTGTCCGTGTACGACGTGCCGGTGGTCGAGCCGACCTTGCTGCCGCCGCGGTACACGTTGTACGACGCCGCGCCGCTCACCGCCGACCAGGACAGCGACACCGTGGTGTCGGCCGTGCCGGTGACCGTGAGCCCGGTGGGTGCCGGGAGGCTGCCGGTGCCGCCCCCGCCCGAGGCGTCCAGACCCCAGAACTTCGCGGTCCAGTACGACGAGCAGATGTAGTTGAGGTAGTACGTGCCCGTGCTGCCGCACTGGTCGGTGCCGGAGCCGGGGTTGACCGCGAGGCCGTGTGCCATGCCGGACACGGAGAAGGTCTCCACTGCGGGTCTGCCGCTCGAGTCGTTGTACACGGCCTGCGTGGTACCGCCGGTCAGGGTGGTGGTCGAGGACGGGGTCCGGCCGATGCCCCAGACGTCGGTCCACTGGTCCCGTTCTTCGGTGGCGTTGGCCGGGTTGACGGTGGTGTCGCCGGTGCCCTGCCAGATCGCGACGCGCGGCCAGGGTCCGCCCCAGTTGCCGGAGGCGCTGCGGACCGCGTCGCCCCACTGCTGCGGGGTCCTGTTCACCGCGTTGTACTCGCAGGTCAGGCCGCTGGAGAGGTCGGTCGCGCAGCCCGCCGGGATGCCGGAGTCGATCGCGCCGCCCGCGAACACGTCGGGGTAGTCGCCGAGCATGACCGAGGTCATCGCGCCGCCGGCCGACAGCCCGGTGACGTAGACGCGGCTGGGGTCGCTGCTGTGGTGGGACTTGGCATAGTCCACCATCTGCTTGATCGACAGCGCCTCGCCAAGGTCACGGGTGTAGTCGGAGGGCTGGTACCAGTTGAAGCAGGAGTTGGCGTTGTTGGAGCTGGTGGTCTGCGGGAGGACCAGCGTGAAGCCGTACATGTCCGCGTACTTGGGCCAGCCGGAATGGCTGTAGTAGTCGCTCGCGCTCTGCGTACAGCCGTGCAGGGCGATGACCAGCGGCGCGCCGGAGGGCAGGTTGTCGGGAGCGTACTCGAACATCTGCAGGTTGCCGGGGTTGGTGCCGAAGCCCGTGACCTGCTGCAGGCTCGCCGCATGCGCCGGGGCCTGGGAGAGTCCCAGGACCGCGGAGATCAGGGACATGACCAGCACCACTGCGGAGGCGTGGCGTGGTACGGATGAGCGTGACGTGGGGTTCATCGTGCCACCTGGGTGATAGCGAGGGGTGGGGAGGGGGACGGCCGCCGCGCCCTGCTTCGAACGCCGTTGTGAGGCTTCGGAGTTACGGAGACATTACGTCCGGGGCCTTCGGAGCCGTAATGGAGATGCACTCCACCTCACGGCGCGACGGGCTGTGGGCCCGCACCGTTGTGGCGCGGGCCCGGGCCCGGTGCCGGATCGGTCCAGGGAGCAGGTGTTGACGAGGTCGCCGGAGGCGGGTCGGGGAACGGTCCGGCCGGCCGGTGGCTCCTTGCGGCGCTCCACCCGGACCGTCGTGGCGGTGAAGGCGGCGCGGCAGCAGGGCAGGATCGGCCGCAGCTTGTCGGGGAAGGCGTCGTAGAGGCTGTCGACGTGGGTGCCGCCCTCGATCGGGTGGTGGCGGTGCAGTCCCGCCCTGCCCCGGTCTGCGACCATCCGCACGTACACGTCCGACGGGACGCCGATGGACAGCAGCGTGTCCCGGTGCCGTGCAGGGTGGGCGGCGGCACGGGCCACGGCCCCGGGCGTCGTCGCCGCTGTGGCCGGCAGGGCGGCAGACAGGATGGCTCTGAATGCACGGCGTACTGTCGGCTCACTGAGCCGACGACTGTCCGCGCGACGTCACTTGTACTCGGACATGAACGCCTTGACGTCCTTCCACACCTGGAGGTCGGCGCCGAACATGTCGGTGCCGTGGGCGTTGCCGTCAACGAGGTCCAGCTCCGCGTCCGGTGACTTGCTGGACTTCCTGTACTGGGCCGTCACGTCCTCCGCGAAGCCGGAGTCCTGCTTCGCGGCCACGTACAGCACGGGGACGGTCAGGCGCGCGGCGGCCGTCCCTGCGTCCATGCCCTGGTAGACGCTGGGCCCGGAGAGGTTGATCACCGCGGCGACCGGGGGTTCGGTGATTTCCGGAGCCGCGGCGACCGAGGCCGTGCCACCCTTGGAGGCGCCCATGAGGATGACCTTGGCGGCACCCTTGCCGGCCAGCAGTTCTGCCGCCGCGGTGATCTCCGCCACCCCGTCGCCGATACTCTGCACGGCCAGCACCCGGTAGCCCTCGCGGGCGAGTTGGTCGGCCTGCGGCACCCATGAGCACACGTCGGTGTTCGCCATGTGGGAGAGCACAACGCCGGTGGCGCCCTTGCCCGTCAGATAGCCACCGACCGGGAAGCCCCCCACCTCGAACTCGATCGAGCCGTCGAGCTGATCGCCGCTCAGGCAGCCGAAGTCGTCCCGGGTCTCCGACGCCGACGGCCTGGCACCGCCGTTCTCGTCGTCCCCGTCACCGGCACATCCGGCAGCGAGCGGCAGTACGCACAACGCGGACATCGCCAGCGACGTCATGGAACGCGTTCTGAGCATGGCAATCCCCCGATGCCCTGCGGGCGTTGTACGGGAACGACCCGACGGATCTTGGACCCGGTCGAGCCCGGCGCGCAAGGGGCGTGAGCCAGGTAGTCCGTCCCGCGATTCCGGCGCTCCGGATCGTGCGCGAAGTCTTTACGGTACTCAAATGTTGCACTACTTTGCGGCAAGATTCAGCAACTCATTTCAAGCCGTCGACGCCTCGGGACCGGCGCCGGGGCTGTACCTGCCTGCCTTCAGGAGCCGCCGTGTCTGCGCTTCCCCCTGCCCGCATGCGGAGACGACGCCGCATCGCCCTGCGGACCGCGACAGCGGCCCTCGCCGTCACCGCCGCTCTCGCCGCACCACTTCCCTCCGGCGGCCTCGTCACCCCGGCCGCGGCTGCGACCGGCGTTCCGCTGGGCGCCCGTTACTCCGGTACGAACGTGGAGTTCCGGATCTACTCCTCCCGCGCCACCCGCATCGACCTGTACCTCTACGGGACGGCGACCGGCAGCCAGGAGGCCGCCGTACTGCCGCTCACCAAGGATGCAGCGACCAACGTGTGGTCCGTGACCGTCCCCGTGACCACGGTCCAGCAGCAGTACGGCATCACCGGCCCCCTCTATTACGGGTACCGGGCCTGGGGCCCCAACTGGCCCTACACCTCGACGTGGACGAAGGGTTCCACCGCGGGGTTCGTGGCGGACGTCGACGCGGCCGGCAACCGCTTCAACCCCAACAAGCTCCTGACCGATCCGTACGCACGTGAACTGAGCCACGACCCGGTGACCCCCACCGCCACCGACGCCTCGGTCTACGGCACCGGCCCCCAGCGCCGCGCCGTCGACAGCGCCCCGCAGGCCCCCAAGGGCATCGTTCTCCCCGACGACTCCACGAGCACCGGCACCAAGCCGACCCGGGCCCTGAAGGACGACGTCGTCTACGAGGTGCACGTGCGCGGGCTCACCGAGAACGACCCCTCCGTGCCCGCCGCCTACCGCGGCACCTACAAGGGCGCCGCCCTCAAGGCCGCCGGCCTCGCCGCCCTCGGTGTCACCGCGGTGGAGTTCCTGCCCGTGCAGGAGACGCAGAACGACGCCAACGACGTGGACCCGACCGGGACGGCCGGGGACAACTACTGGGGCTACTCGACGCTCGACTACTTCGCGCCCGACCGCCGCTACGCCGCCGACCGGAGCTCCGGAGGCCCCACCCGTGAGTTCAAGGCGATGGTGAAAGCCTTCCACGACGCCGGGATCAAGGTCTTCACGGACGTGGTCTACAACCACACCGGCGAGGGCGGCCCCTGGAACGCGAGCGACAAGAACACCTACAACCTGTTCTCCCTGCGCGGCCTGGACAACCCCACCTACTACTCGCTCAGCAGTGACATGCAGAGTCCGTGGGACAACACCGGTGTCGGCGGCAACGTCAACACCTACAACCCCGTCACCCGCAACCTGATCACCGATTCGCTGGCGTACTGGAAGGACGACCTCGGCGTCGACGGTTTCCGCTTCGACCTCGCGCCGGTCCTCGGCAACACCTGTCAGCACGGCTGCTTCCAGTACAGCCGGACCGACCCGAACACCGCGCTGAACCGGATCACCGCCCTGATGCCCGCCCGGCCGGCCGCAGGCGGCTCCGGCACGGACTGGATAGCCGAGCCGTGGGCCCTGGGCAGCGGGACCTACCAGGTCGGCAACTTCCCCACCGGATGGTCCGAATGGAACGACAAGTTCCGTGACACCATGCGCCGCGACCAGAACGCCATGGGCGCGGAGAACGTCACCCCGAGCGACCTGGCCACCCGATTCGCCGGCTCCTCCGACCTCTACCAGCCGAACGGCCGCGCACCCTTCAACTCCGTCAACTTCATGGTCGCGCACGACGGTTTCACCCTCGCCGACCTCTACCGCTGCAACACCAAGAACAACACCCAGGCCTGGCCCTACGGCCCGTCCGACGGCGGCTCGGACTACAACCTGTCCTGGGACCAGGGAGGGAACGCGGCCGATCAGCGCAAGGCCGCCCGCAACGGCCTCGCGTTCCTGATGCTGTCGGCCGGTACGCCGATGATGACCGGCGGCGACGAATACCTGCGCTCGGTCAACTGCAACAACAACCCCTACAACCTGGACTCCTCGGCCAACTGGCTCACCACGTCCCTCACCGGCGACCAGAGCACCTTCCGCACCTACGCCGAGCGCCTGATCGCCTTCCGCAAGGCCCACCCGGCCCTGCACCCGGCGAACTTCTACAACTCCACCGACGGCAACGGCAACGGGATGGGGGCACTGGACTGGTTCACCCCCGCGGGCAGCACACCCGACAGCGCCTACTGGAGCAACCCCGACAACCACGCCCTCGCCCGGCGCTACGACGGCACCGAACTCGGCGACCCGAACAGCGCGATCTACGTCGCCTACAACGGCTGGTCGGGCGACGTCGACTTCACGCTCCCGTCCCCCGGAAGCGGCAAGTCCTGGTACCGCGTCACCGACACCTCCACCTGGGCCGAGGGCGCCGATCAGGTCGCCCGCCCCGGCAGCGAGGCCGCGGTCGGCGGCACCGGCACCGTGTACCGGCTGCACGGCCGCGCCGTCCTGGTCCTGATCGCCAAGTGACCACCGGACCGGACAGAACCACCCGCACGGCCGCGCCCCGGCGCGGCCCCGCACAAGGAGGCCCTCCACCATGCGGCGCGTGAAGGACGCGGCCGGCGCGTGACGCGTGAAAGGAGCCCGTCACCGGTCAGACCCCGCCCTCGGCCCGAGCACGGCATCCATGATCGCCGCGCCTCGCCGGGGGCGGTCGCATGTCCGGTCAGACCGGCGAGCACTTGCAATACCGAACCACTCGGTTTAGTTTTTAGGGGTGCCGGACGGACCGACAGGTGTCGGCACACACTCCCGGAAAGGACCCCTGCCCTCATGCGCTACGCAGTCCTCGGCACCGGCGTCGTCGGCCAGACGATCGCCGGCAAGCTCGCCTTCCTCGGCCACGAGGTCGTCATCGGCACGCGAGACCCGCAGGCCACCCTCGCCCGCACCGGACCCGACGCCTACGGCAACCCGCCGATCGCCCAGTGGCTGGCCCGGCACACGCAGGTGCGACTGCTGTCCTTCGCGGATGCCGCGGCCTTCGGCGAGGCGCTGGTGAACACCACCGCCGGAGCCGTCTCGCTCCAGGCCCTCGAGGCCGCGGGCGCCGACAACCTGGCGGGCAAGCTCCTCATCGACATCGCCAACCCGCTGGACTTCTCCCAGGGCACGCCGCCCTCGCTGAACCCGGTCGACACCGACAGCCTCGGCGAGCAGATCCAGCGCGCCTTCCCCGGGACGAAGGTCGTCAAGGCGCTCAACACCATGAACGCCGCGGTCATGGTGGAGCCGTCCCGGGTCGCCGGAGAGCACAACGTCTTCGTCTGCGGCGACGACGCCGGTGCAAAGAAGCTGACCACCGAGTTCCTCGCGGAGTTCGGCTGGTCTCGGGAGAGCGTGATCGACCTCGGCGACATCACCACCGCACGCGGCACCGAGATGCTGCTGCCGATCTGGTTGCGTCTGTGGGGCGCGCTGGGCCACGCCGACTTCAACTTCCACATCCAGGGTGCCCGCACCGGTGCCTGACGCCGCGACCTCGCACGCCGCGGACGGCTGCAACCGCTTCACGATCGAGGAACCGCTCACCCCGATCGACGCCCCCGCCCACCTCACCGGCAGGCCCACGGCCGAGCCGCCGGTGCCGTACGGCGCCCGAACCGTTCGGTATGAAAACCCCTATTCTGCAACAATGCATGGAACAAACCCGATGAAGGGCGCGGGACGGCCCCGCTCCACGGAGAAGGAGAATGCGATTCTCCGCGCCGCCCTGGAACTACTGGCATCCCACGGCTACACCCGTATGAGCCTGAGCCAGGTCGCCGCGTCCGCCGAGGTCAGCAAGTCCACCATCCACCTGCGGTGGAAGACCAAGGCGGACCTGCTCACCGCGGCCCTGGAGGCCATGCGCATGGCCGACGCCCCACCCGCCACCGGCGACACCCGAGCCGACCTCGTGGCGATCCTCGAGGACTTCGCCGCCACCGTGGAGCAGGTGCGCGGGATGGCCCTCATCGGCACCTGCCTGGCCGAGGAGTCCCACACCCCCGACCTGCTCGCCCTGCTGCGCGAACGCACCGTACTGCCCCGCAGGGCCCTGCTGCGCCACGTGCTCGAGCGGGCCCGGCACCAGGGAGAGATCCGGCAGGACTCGGATCTGGAGGCCGCCGTCTCCGCGCTCCTCGGCCCCTTCTACGCCGACTACATGGCGGGACGCGGCGGCCGCCCCGAGTGGGCCGAGCGAGCTGTGGACCTTGTACTGGCCGGGCTGCACGCACCGGGCGCATGAGAGCCCTGCAGGTACGGGGTCCCCTGCGCCCGGAGGCCCTCAGGCGCCGGTGGCAGGCGGGGTGAGGCTCTGCTCGGCCCAGATGGTCCTGCCTGGGACGCGCAACGGGTGCCCCAGGCGTCACAGAATTGCGCGGCCATGAACAGCCCTCGCCGGTACCGGCGGCACCCCCCGTCCAGGCCTCCCTCGACGCTCCAGGCATCCGCCCCCGCACCCCGTCGACCACGCCCGCCGCGGCCTGGACAGTGTCGGACTGATGGACCTTCTGCAGCTCCTTGGCCTGGTGGGCGTCCCACCGGCGTCCCGACTTCGCCGTCCAGCCCCTCGCACAGGCCCCTGCCGGAGCTCGCGCCGATGGACCGGCGCATCCTCACAGGCCGACGAAACGCCAACTACCGGCCACAGAAACGTCGCAGAACTCACGAGCAGCGGATTCAGCCCCTTGGGCCAAAGTCCTGAATCCGCGCTGTCAATGAGGCGTTCCCGCAGGCCAGAAGCCTGCATGGTGGGGCGGGTGGGACTCGAACCCACGGCCGACGGATTATGAGTCCGCTGCTCTAACCGGCTGAGCTACCGCCCCATACGGCGTGTCGCGTACACGTGTGCGCGCCGTCTGCCGCAGCATAGCCGCTCATACGATCTCCTGCCTCGTATGGTCGACTTCGCGCGACCAGGGGGACCGTGCTGCCGCCTGCGCGGCTCCCCCGGACATGAAAAAGGACCCCGGAGGGGTCCTCGTTCACCATGCTCCCCCGACTGGACTCGAACCAGTAACCTGCCGGTTAACAGCCGGCTGCTCTGCCAATTGAGCTACGGAGGACCGAGCTCCCCCGACTGGACTCGAACCAGTAACCTGCCGGTTAACAGCCGGCTGCTCTGCCAATTGAGCTACGGAGGAATGCCTCGTTGCATCGAACTTACCTCCCTGGGTATTCGCCAGGGGGCGGTTGCTCGCTGCGACACATACATTAGCGCAAGCAGGGGGGTGCTCCGCCAATCGGTACTGCTCGGCCCCGTTGCCGCGCCAGAGACCTACGCAAGGGAAGGGCGGTCGCCATGCGCTACCGGCTCACGTTCGTCGCCGGAGTCGTCGTGGGTTACGTGCTGGGCTCACGGGCCGGGCGCGGACGTTACGAACAGCTGAAGAAGTCCGCGCTCCAGGTCGCCCACAACCCCGCCGTGCGCAACACCGCGGAGACGGCGGCCCAGCAGGGCCGCCAGTTCGCGGGCAAGGCGTACCACGCGGTGAGCGTGAAGGTGGGCGAGCGGATGCCCGACTCGGTCTCGGACCGGGTGCGCTCGCTGCGGACCCGCAACGCCGACGGTGCGCTCGACGACGACTGGGGCACCAGCAACACGTGACACACGTCACAGGGCGGCTGCCGTGGAGCGTGCCAAGCTGCAACCTCCCCGATGCCTCACCCGGCACGGATACCTCTCCCGGTGCGGCAGAATTTTGGTCATGGGGATAGTCGCCGGGTTGGACAGTGCGCCCGATTTCACTCGTATCGTCGTCTGCGACTCGGACACGGGCGCCGTGCTCAGGCAGGGCTACGCGCCGCATCCGCTGGAGGGCGGCGAGAACGGGCGCCCGGCCGACGTCGATCCACAGGCCTGGCTGCTGTCCCTGGGCGAGGCCGCGGGCGGCGGACTCCTGGAGGGCGTGCAGGCGATCGGCGTGTCCGCGCAGCAGAACGCGATCGTGCCGCTGGACGCGCAGGGCAACACCGTGCGGCCCGCGCTGGTGGGCGGCGACAAGCGCACGCAGGTCTCCGCGGCCGACCTGGTGGACGCGCTCGGCGGGCGCGAGGCGTGGGCGCAGGCGGTGGGCTGTGTCCCGCAGGCCGCGCAGCCGGTGACCAAGCTGCGCTGGCTGGCCCGTAACGAACCCGACAACGCCCGGCGCACCGCCGTCCTGCTCCAGGCCCACGACTGGCTGGTGTGGCAGCTGCTGGGGCGCCCGGCCCGCCGTACGACCGACCGGGGCGGCGCCTCGGGCACCGGGTACTGGTCGGCCGCCACCGGCGCCTACCGGCCCGATCTCGTCGAACTGGCGCTCGGCCACCAGGTGATGCTGCCGGACGTGATCGGCCCGTCCGAGGCGGCCGGTACGACCCCGGAAGGGCTGCTGATCTCCGCCGGCACCGGCGAGACCATGGCCGCCGCCTTCGGGCTCGGCCTCGGCTTCGGCGACGCGGTCGTGTCGCTGGGCGCGTCGGGTTCCGTGATGGCCGTCCATCCCGAGGCGCTGGTCGACCAGAGCGGGATGATCACCTCCCTGGCCGACGCCACCGGCATGCACCTGCCGGTCGTCACCACGCTGAACGCCGTACGCACCCTGCGCGGCACCGCCGAGCTGCTGGGCCTGGCCGACCTGGAGGCCCTGTCGGAGCTGGCGATGAAGTCGACCCCGGGGTCGCACGGCCTGGTGTTCCTGCCCTACCTGGAGGGCGAGCGGACGCCGAACCTGCCGCACACCGCCGGGACCCTGGCCGGCCTGCGACGTGAGTCGATGCGGCCCGAGCACCTGGCCCGGGCCTCGTTCGAGGGGATGCTGTGCGGGCTCGCCGACGCGCTGGACGTGCTGCGCGGCCGGGGTGCGGAGGTGCGGCGGGTGTTCCTGCTGGGGGCGGCCGCGGAGCTGCCGGCCGTGCAGGCGGCGGCGCCCGCGCTGTTCGGCGCGCAGGTCGTGGTGCCGCAGCCCGCCGACTACGCGGCGATCGGGGCCGCCCGGCAGGCCGCCTGGGCGCTCGGCGCCTCCCAGGGCACCCTCGACCCGCGCACCCCGCCCGCCTGGCAGGGCGCGGCCGCACAGGTCCTGGAGCCCGGCGACCAGCTGGCGGTGGGACAGGCGGTGCGCCAGCAGTACGTGTCGGTGCGCGAGCAGACCCATCCGACGGCGTTCCGCGGATGAGCACACCGGAGCGCCGAGCCGGGCGCTAAATGGGTTGAGGTAACACCGGTGGAGTGTCCGACGATAGGGGCCAGGGGCAACCGTTTCGCCCCTGTCGCCGACTCCGAGAGACGTAGCGTGCTCATACGACTTCTGCGGACCTACCTCAGGCCCTACAGGAAACCCATCATCGTGCTGGTGCTGCTGCAACTGATGCAGACCTGCGCCACCCTCTACCTGCCCACGCTCAACGCGGACATCATCGATCAAGGTGTCGTCGCCGGTGACACGGGCTACATCCTCAGCCGCGGCGGTCTGATGGTCGGCATCTCGCTGGCCCAGGTCGTCTGCAACATCGGCGCCGTGTACTACGGCGCGCGCACGGCCTCCGCGCTCGGCCGGGACGTGCGCGGTGCCGTCTTCGACCGGGTGCAGTCGTTCTCCGCGCGTGAGGTGGGCCGCTTCGGGGCGCCTTCGCTGATCACCCGGACGACCAACGACGTGCAGCAGGTCCAGATGCTGGCCCTGATGACGTTCACCCTGATGGTGTCGGCGCCGATCATGTGTGTGGGCGGCATCGTCCTGGCCCTGGGTCTGGACGTGCCGCTGTCCGCGGTGCTGGTCGCGGTCGTACCGACGCTGGGCATCTGCGTGACGCTGATCGTGCGCCGGCTGCGCCCGCTGTTCCGGGCCATGCAGGTCCGCCTGGACACCGTGAACCGGGTGCTGCGCGAGCAGATCACCGGCAACCGGGTGATCCGCGCGTTCGTGCGCGACGAGTACGAGCAGGAGCGTTTCCGTAAGGCGAACACCGACCTCACCGAGATGTCCCTGGGCACGGGCAACCTGCTGGCACTGATGTTCCCGGTGGTCATGACGACGGTGAACGTGTCGTCGATCGCCGTGGTGTGGTTCGGGGCGCACCGCATCGACAGCGGCGGCATGCAGATCGGTGACCTGACCGCGTTCCTCTCCTATCTGATGCAGATCGTCATGTCCGTGATGATGGCGACCTTCATGTTCATGATGGTGCCGCGCGCGGAGGTGTGCGCCGAACGGATCCAGGAGGTCCTGGACACCTCCTCCAGCGTGGTGCCGCCCCTCGCGCCGGTGCGTGAGCTGAGCCGGCACGGCCACCTGGAGATCCGCGGGGCGGGCTTCCGCTACCCGGGTGCCGAGGAGCCCGTGCTGAAGGCCATCGACCTGGTGGCCCGCCCCGGTGAGACGACGGCCGTGATCGGCTCGACCGGCAGCGGCAAGTCGACCCTGCTGGGCCTGGTGCCCAGGCTGTTCGACGTCACCGACGGCGAGGTGCTCGTCGACGGGACCGAGGTCCGCGACCTCGACCCGCAGCTGCTGGCGCGCACGGTCGGGCTGGTCCCGCAGAAGCCGTACCTGTTCGCGGGCACGGTGGCGACCAATCTGCGCTACGGCAATCCGGACGCCACGGACGAGGAGCTGTGGCACGCGCTGGAGGTGGCGCAGGCCAAGGAGTTCGTCGAGCGGCTGGAGAACGGCCTGGACTCGCCGATCTCCCAGGGCGGCACGAATGTGTCGGGCGGTCAGCGCCAGCGGCTCGCCATCGCGCGCACGCTGGTGCAGCGCCCGGAGATCTACCTGTTCGACGACTCCTTCTCGGCCCTCGACTACGCCACCGACGCGGCCCTGCGCGCGGCGCTGGCCGCCGAGACCTCCGAGGCGACCGTCGTGATCGTCGCCCAGCGGGTGTCGACCATCCGCGACGCCGACCGGATCGTCGTGCTCGACGAGGGCCGGGTCGTGGGATCCGGCCGCCATCACGAGCTGATGGCGGACAACGAGACCTACCGGGAGATCGTGCTCTCCCAGCTGACGGAAGCGGAGGCTGCCTGATGGCCGGGCCCATGGGGCGGATGATGGCCGGGGGCGGTCCGGAGAACCGCTCGCTGGACTTCAAGGTGTCGGGCCGTCGGCTCGTCGCGCAGTTCAAGCCCGAACGGCTCACCATCTACGCGCTGCTGACGTGCGTGGTGGTGAGCGTGGGCCTCAGCGTGGTCGGGCCGAAGATCCTCGGCCGGGCCACCGACCTGGTCTTCGCGGGGATCATCGGCCGGCAGATGCCGGCCGGGGCCACCAAGGAGCAGGTCCTCGACTCCATGCGGGCGCGGGGCAACGGCGCCGTCGCCGACATGCTGCGCGGCACGGACTTCACCCCCGGCCAGGGCATCGACTTCGACGCGGTCGGCCAGGTGCTGCTGCTCGCGCTCGGCACCTTCCTCTTCGCGGGCCTGCTGATGGCGTTCGCGACGCGGCTGGTGAACCGGGCGGTCAACCGGACCATGTTCCGGGTGCGTGAGGACGTACAGACGAAGCTGTCGCGGCTGCCGCTGTCGTACTTCGACAAGCGGCAGCGCGGCGAGGTGCTCAGCCGGGCCACCAACGACATCGACAACATCGGGCAGACGCTCCAGCAGTCGATGGGCCAGCTCATCAACTCGCTGCTGACGATCATCGGTGTGCTGGTGATGATGTTCTGGGTGTCGTGGCTGCTGGCGCTGGTCGCGCTGGTGACCGTGCCGCTGTCGTTCGTCGTGGCCACCCGGGTGGGCAAGCGGTCGCAGCCGCACTTCGTGCAGCAGTGGCGCACCACCGGCAAGCTGAACGCGCACATCGAGGAGATGTACACCGGGCACACCCTGGTGAAGGTGTTCGGGCGTCAGGAGGAGTCGGCGAAGCTGTTCGCCGAGCAGAACGACGCGTTGTACGAGGCCGGTTTCAAGGCGCAGTTCAACAGCGGGATCATGCAGCCGCTGATGATGTTCGTGTCGAACATCAACTATGTGCTGGTGGCCGTCGTCGGCGGTCTGCGGGTGGCCTCCGGGTCGCTGTCGATCGGTGACGTGCAGGCGTTCATCCAGTACTCGCGCCAGTTCTCGATGCCGCTGACGCAGGTCGCGTCGATGGCGAACCTGGTGCAGTCGGGTGTCGCGTCCGCCGAGCGGATCTTCGAACTCCTCGACGCCGAGGAGCAGCAGGCAGATCCGGTGCCGGGCGCCAAGCCCGAGGAGCTGCGCGGGCGGGTCGCGCTGGAGCACGTGTCGTTCCGCTACGACCCCGACAAGCCGCTCATCGAGGACCTGTCGCTGAAGGTGGAGCCCGGGCACACGGTCGCCATCGTGGGCCCGACCGGCGCGGGCAAGACCACGCTGGTCAACCTGCTGATGCGGTTCTACGACGTCACCAGCGGACGGATCACCCTCGACGGCGTCGACATCGCGCGGATGTCCCGGGACGAACTGCGCGCCGGGATCGGCATGGTGCTCCAGGACACCTGGCTGTTCGGCGGCACGATCGCCGAGAACATCGCGTACGGCGCCTCGCGGGAGGTCACCCGCGGGGAGATCGAGGAGGCGGCGCGCGCCGCGCACGCCGACCGGTTCGTGCGCACGCTGCCCGACGGCTACGACACCGTCATCGACGACGAGGGCACCGGCGTCAGCGCCGGTGAGAAGCAGCTCATCACCATCGCGCGGGCGTTCCTGTCCGACCCGGTGATCCTGGTGCTGGACGAGGCGACGAGCTCCGTCGACACCCGCACGGAGGTGCTGATCCAGAAGGCGATGGCGAAGCTCGCGCACGGGCGTACGTCGTTCGTGATCGCGCACCGGCTGTCGACGATCCGGGACGCCGACACGATCCTGGTGATGGAGGACGGCTCGATCGTCGAGCAGGGCGCGCACGCCGAACTGCTCGCGGCGGGCGGGGCCTACGCGCGCCTGTACCAGGCGCAGTTCGCGCAGGCCGTGGCCGAGGTCGACTGACGGCCGACCCGCCGGCAGCCCGGGGGCCGCTCGCACTCGTACGAGGTGAGCGGCCCTCCTCAGTCCAGGTAGCCCCTGAGCTGGTCGGCGAAGGTGTGGTCGCGCAGTTTGTTCAGGGTCTTGGACTCGATCTGGCGGATGCGTTCGCGGGTCACCCCGAAGATGCGGCCGATCTCCTCCAGGGTGCGCGGGCGGCCGTCGGCCAGTCCGTAGCGCAGCTGGACGACCTTGCGCTCGCGTTCGCCGAGGGTCGACAGGACCGCCTCCAGGTGCTGCCTGAGCAGCAGGAACGCCGCCGACTCCACCGGTGAGGCGGCGTCGCCGTCCTCGATGAGATCGCCGAGGGCGACATCGTCCTCCTCGCCGACGGGCGCGTGCAGCGAGACCGGTTCCTGGGCCAGGCGCAGCACCTCGCTGACCCGCTCGGGCGCCAGGTCGAGCTGGCCGGCGACCTCTTCCGGGGTGGGTTCGTAGCCGCGTTCCTGGAGCATGCGGCGCTGGACGCGCACGACCCGGTTGATCAGTTCCACGACGTGGACCGGCACGCGGATGGTGCGGGCCTGGTCGGCGAGGGCGCGGGACATGGCCTGGCGGATCCACCAGGTGGCGTAGGTGGAGAACTTGTAGCCGCGGGCGTAGTCGAACTTCTCCACCGCCCTGATCAGTCCCAGGTTTCCTTCCTGGACCAGGTCGAGCATGGTCAGGCCGCGGCCGACGTACCGTTTGGCGACGGAGACGACGAGCCGCAGGTTGGCCTCGATGAGACGGCGCTTGGCCATCCGGCCGAGGACCACCAGACGGTCCAGGTCCAGGGCCAACTGGCTGTCCAGGTCGGGGGTGTTGAGCAGCCGCTCCTCGGCGAACAGCCCGGCCTCGACCCGGCGGGCGAGCTCGACCTCCTCGGCCGCGGTGAGCAGCGGGATGCGGCCGATCTCGCGCAGGTACTGGCGGAACAGGTCCGAGGACGGGCTGCCGCTCTCGGTGCGGGCGGGCGGCGCCTCGACGGGCTCGGGGGCCTCGTCCCGGGCGACCTCCTCGGCGGAGGGTTCCGCCGCCTCGGGCGGATCGTCGGGGTCCGCCCCGGCGTCCGCCTCGGCGTCCGTCTCGGGGTGGCGGGCGACGCGGTCCTGCGGGGGCACGGCGACCAGTACGTCGGCCCGGTCGTCCGGCTCGGCGGCGTCCGCGGCACTTGCGTCGACGTTCCTGCCGCTGTTCGCGGCGCCGCTCTCGCGGGCCTTCTCACGGCCGTTCGCGCTGCCGTTCTTGCCGCGGTGCGTGCTTGCGTCGGTCTGGGTGAGGGTCTGGGTCTGCACGGGGGCGACCTCCAGGATGATCGCTGCTGAGGTGTGCGCAGCGGTACTTCGACAACGGGGCAGGCGGCCTTGCCGCCGTCCGTCCCGTACGCGATGAGCGGAACCGCGGGGGGTGTGGACCCGTGGACGACGGGTCGGCCGCGCTCCGAGGACTCAGGCACCGGAACCCAGTGTGGAGTACGACACATCGCCGCCACGAGGGGCGTGCGGTGACTTTTTGCGTCCGGTCCGTGACCGCACGCAGATCCCGCCCGTACGGGTACGCAGTCCCGCGGAACTCAAACCGCCGCGGACCGCCGGGTCCGGCCGAACCTCAGAGGGCGGCCGCGCCCTGCTCGCGCAGGGTCTGGTCGTACTGCTGGAGGATCCACAACTCGTTCTGCACGGCGGCCAGTTGGCCCGGGTCGCCGTGCGAGCCGAGGCGGGCGAGGGTGGACTGGATGTCCCGGATCCGGCGCTCGACGGCCCGCCTGCGCACGGTCACCAGCTGCTCGCCCGCGTAGTTCTCGTCCACCGTGCGGCGCATGATCGCCTCGACCGCGAGTTCCGTCACCATCGCGCGGACACCGTCGTCGGGGGCGGCCTCGCGGACCCGGACCAGGTATTCCTGGGCGTCCTGGATGCCGTACTCGGCGCCGCCCGCCTCCATGACGGCCAGGCGTACGGCGGCGTAGGGCGCGGCGGTGAACTCGTCGACGCCGTACGCGTCGAAGGCCGGGGAGACCAGTTCCGGGCGCTGGAGGGCGAGTTTGAGGAGCTCGCGCTCGGTGGCGTAGACGGGGTTGCGGAGGTTGAGGGCCGGGCCGCCCGCGGCGGGGCGCGGGGCGGCCTCGTAGGGCTGGGCGCCACCGCGGGCCGGGCCCTGGGCCGGGGCGCCCTTGCCGCCGCGATCGCGGGCCCAACGGGCCAGCTGCGCCACCCGCTTGACCACGAACTGGGTGTCCAGGATGCCGAGCATGCCCGCCAGCTGGACGGCGACCTCGTGCTGGGCGCCGCTGTTCTTGATCCGGGCGACGATCGGGGCCGCCTCGTCGAGGGCGGCGGCGCGGCCCGCGGGGGTGTCCAGGTCGTAGCGCACGACGATCTGGCGCAGCGCGAACTCGAAGAGCGGGGTGCGTGGTTCGGCCAGGTCGGCGACCGCATCGTCGCCCTTGGCGAGGCGCAGGTCGCAGGGGTCCATGCCGTCCGGCGCGATCGCGATGTACGTCTCGGCGGCGAACTTCTGGTCGTCCTCGAAGGCGCGCAGGGCGGCCTTCTGGCCGGCCGCGTCACCGTCGAAGGTGAAGATCACCCGGGCGCTGCCGTTGTCCATCAGCAGCCGTCTGAGGATCTTGATGTGCTCGCCGCCGAAGGCGGTGCCGCAGGTGGCGATCGCGGTGGTCACCCCGGCGAGGTGGCAGGCCATGACGTCGGTGTAGCCCTCGACGACGACGGCGCGGCTGGACTTGGCGATGTCCTTCTTCGCCAGGTCGATGCCGTAGAGGACCTGGGACTTGCGGTAGATCGGGGTGTCGGGGGTGTTGAGGTACTTGGGGCCGTTGTCCGCCTCGTACAGCTTGCGGGCGCCGAAGCCGACGACCTCGCCGCCGATGTCGCGGATCGGCCACATCAGCCGGCCGCGGAAGCGGTCGATGGGGCCGCGGCGGCCCTCCTGGGAGAGGCCGGAAAGGGTCAGTTCCTTGTCGGTGAAGCCCTTGCCGCGCAGATAGCGGGTGAGGTGGTCCCAGCCCTGGGGGCTGTAGCCGACGCCGAAGTGGACGGCGGCGGCCTGGTCGAAGCCGCGCTCGGCCAGGAAGATCCGGCCGGTGTCGGCCTCGGGGCTGGTGGCGAGCTGTTCGGCGTACCACTGGGCGGCGATCTTGTGGGCCTCGACCAGGCGGATGCGCTCGCCGCGCTGATGGGCGGGGTTGTAGCCGCCCTCCTCGTAGCGCAGGGTGATGCCGGCCTGGGCGGCCAGCCGCTCGACCGACTCGGAGAAGGTGAGGTGGTCGACCTTCATCACGAACGTGATGGTGTCGCCGCCCTCCTGGCAGCCGAAGCAGTGGAAGAGTCCCTTGCTCGGGCTGACCTGGAAGGACGGCGACTTCTCGTCGTGGAACGGGCACAGGCCCTTGAGGTTGCCGCCGCCCGCGTTGCGCAGTTGCAGGTACTCGGACACGACGGCGTCGATCGGGACCGCGTCCCGTACCGCCTTCACGTCCTCGTCGTTGATCCGTCCTGCCACGAAGCGATTCTACGGGGCCGGACCGACACTGCCGGGGCGAGCGGGGTCCCGAGCTCAGGGGACGAGGCTGTCCAGCGGCGTGTGCGGGTCCGCCAGCGCCTCGCTGTCCACCGTGGCACCGGACCGGATCAGCTGCTGGATCGGCTCTGTGACGTCCCACACGTTCACGTTCATGCCGGCCAGTACCCTGCCCTCCTTGACCCAGAAGGCGATGAACTCGCGCTTGCCGGCGTCGCCGCGGATCACGACCTGGTCGTACGACCCCGGGGGCGCCCACCCGCTGTACTCCATCCCCAGGTCGTACTGGTCGGAGAAGAAGTAGGGCACGCGGTCGTAGGTGACGTCCTTGCCGAGCATCGCGCGGGCGGCGGCGGGTCCGCCGTTGAGCGCGTTGGCCCAGTGCTCGACGCGCAGCCGGGTGCCGAAGAGGGGGTGCGGGAAGGAGGCGACGTCACCGGCCGCGAAGATGTCGGGGTCGGAGGTGCGCAGCCGGGCGTCGACCGCGATGCCGCCGCCGTGCGCACGGTCGGCGAGCTCCAGGCCCGCCGCCTCCGCCAGGGCGGCCCGGGGGGCCGCGCCGATCGCCGCGAGCACGATGTGCGCGGGGTGTTCCTCCCCGTCGTCGGTGCGGGCGGCCAGCACCATGCCGTCCTGGCCGACGATCTCGGTGAGGCGCACGCCGAAGCGGAAGCGGACCCCGTGCTCCTGGTGCAGCTCGGCGAAGACACCGCCCAGCTCGGGGCCGAGGACGCCGTGCAGCGGGGTCGGCTCGGGCTCGACGACGGTGACCTCCGCGCCGTACTCGCGGGCCGCGGCCGCGACCTCCAGGCCGATCCAGCCGGCGCCCGCGATCACCAGGTGGCCGTTGTCGCGGCCGAGGGAGGCGAGGACGCCCTTGAGGCGTTCGGCGTGGGAGAGGCGGCGCAGATGGTGGACCCCGGCCAGGTCCGTGCCGGGGACGTTCAGGCGGCGGGGTTCGGCGCCGGTGGCGATCAGCAGCTTGTCGTAGTGGGCGAGGGTGCCGTCCTCACCACAGCGGACCGTCTTCGCGACCCGGTCGAGGGCGGTGACGGTGTGCCCCAGGTGCAGCTCGATGTCGTTGCGCGCGTACCAGGCGGGCTCGTGCACGAAGACGCTGTCGCGTTCCTCCTTGCCCAGCAGATAGCCCTTGGACAGGGGCGGCCGCTCGTAGGGGTGGTCGCGTTCGTCGCAGATCAGTATCACGCGCCCGGTGAAGCCCTCCGCCCGGAGCGTCTCGGCCGCCTTGGCCCCGGCCAGGCCGCCTCCGACGATGACGAATGTCTGATCCGCGTCGACCACTTGTTGCCTCCTACAGGGGGTCTCGGGGGTGTCTCCCCGGAAAACACTGCGGGTGTCGCCACATGCGAGCCTCCCGCACGCGGCGTGGGTCGGGAAGAGGGGGTGGCCCGATCAGGCCACGCACGGTCACCTTCGGGTGCTCTTCCGCCTCAGGTGTGAACTGTGCTCACCCGCCCCGCCGGGACGTCAGCCAGGCGTGCAGCGAACGGGCCGAGGCGTCGGTCAGGGAGGCGATCTGGTCGACGATCACCCGTTTGCGCGCGCGGTCGTCACCCGCCTGGTCGAACAGCGCGCGGAACTGGGGGTCCAGTCCCTGCGGGGCGCGGGCGGTGAGCGCCTCGGCCAGTTCGGCGACCACGATCCGCTGGTCGGCTCTGAGCAGTTCCTGCTCGGCGCGCTGCATCACATAGCGGTCGGCGACCGCCTTGAGGACCGCGCACTCCATCCGGACCTCGCGGGGGACGACGAGCTCGGCACCGTAACGGGTGAGGCGTCCGCCGCCCCACGCGCCCCGCGTGGCGCCCTCGGCGGCCAGGCAGAAACGGCCGATGAGCTGGCTGGTGGCGTCCTTCAGCCGGGCCTGGGCGACCGCCGAACCGTCGTAGCCGTGCGGCCACCACTCCTGGTCCTGGAGCCGGTCCAGGGCCTCGGCGAGCTCGGCGGGGTCGGTGTCCGCCGGCACGTACCGGCCGACGGCGACCGCGAAGACCTCCCGGCGCTCGGGCCCGGCACGCAGGCAGCCGGGGTCGATGTGACCGGCGTGCAGGCCGTCCTCCACGTCGTGCACCGAGTACGCCACGTCGTCCGACCAGTCCATGACCTGGGCCTCGAAGCAGGTACGGCCCTCCGGGGCGTCCTTGCGGACCCAGTCGAAGACCGGCCGGTCGTCCTCGTAGACGCCGAACTTCGGTGAGGCCGGATCGCCCGGACGGGCGCCGCGCGGCCAGGGGTACTTGGTGGCCGCGTCGAGCACGGCACGGGTGAGGTTGAGGCCGACGCTGACCAGGTCGCCGCCCGCAGCCGCGGCCTCCGCAGCCGCCGCCGGGTCCCGGACGAAGCGCTTGGGCTCGATGCGGGTGAGGAGCCGCAGCGACTGGGCGTTGCCCTCGAAGCCGCCGCAGTCGGCCGCGAACTCGTTCAGCGCCTGCTCGCCGTTGTGCCCGAAGGGCGGGTGGCCGAGATCGTGGGAGAGACAGGCCGCCTCGACGAGATCGGGGTCGCAGCCGAGGGAGGCACCGAGCTCGCGGCCCACCTGGGCGCATTCCAGGGAGTGGGTGAGCCGGGTGCGGGGGCTGGCGTCCCACACCTGGCCGCGGGTGCCCGGGGTGACGACCTGGGTCTTGCCGGCCAGGCGGCGCAGCGCCGCGGAGTGCAGCACACGGGCGCGGTCGCGCTGGAAGGCGGTGCGGCCCGCGCGTTTGTCGGGCTCGGCGGACCAGCGCTCGACGGCCTGCCCGTCGTATCCGGCGGGCAGTGCGCTGTCCTCGTACGCCTGGGGCGGTGCGGTGCCTTCCATCCCACGACAGTAAGCGCAGGCAGTGACAATCGGGACGTCCGCGCCCGGGCGCCGGGGCTCGCCTCGCCCGCCTCGCTCCGGCGTCAGGCCGGGATCCGCGCCGGGGCCGAGGGGGCGGCCGGGTTCGCGGGGGCGGTGGGGGCGGTGCCCGTGGACGCGGGCGTGGGCGTGGGCGCGGACGCGGACGCGGGCGGCGTGGGTGTGGCGGGCGCGGGCGCCTCGGCGGCGCGTGCCTGGTCGTAGCGGTGCAGGACCAGGCGGGCCATCGCCGGGTGGGCGCCGAGGGGGGCGGCGGCGAGCCAGGGGGCGGCCTCGGCGCTCTGGGTGGCGAACCGGCCGGGCGCGGTGAAGTACCCGGCCACCGCGATCCGGTGCCGGCCGCGCTCGGCCAGCGCGCGCACGGCGGTGCGGACGTCGGGCGCGGCGGCGGAGGCGTACGCGGCGAGGACCGGGACACCGAGCCGTTCGGCCAGCTGCCGGGCCGTGGCACGGGTGTCGAGCGCCGACTCCGGGTCGCGGGAGCCGGCCGCGGCCAGCACCACACCGCTCGCCCGGCGTTGCGCGTCGCTCAGCCTGGTCCGCCAGCCGGCCTCGATCAGACGTTCGTACAGGGTCTCGACGAGCAGCGGGTGCGGGCCGAGCGGGGCCGCCGCGCGCGTGCGCACCCGGGCGCCCGACGCCGTCCGCGGGATGTCGTGCTTGACGTGGTGGCCGCGGCCGAGGAGCAGCGGCACGAGCACGGCCTCGGGCACGTCGCGCGCGTCGAGGGCGGCGAGCGTGTCGGCGAGCAGGGGCTCGTTCAGCTCGATGTGGCCGAGATGCACGGCCAGTCCGGGCCGCAGCTCACGGATCCGGTCGAGGAGCGTGCGGACCGTGGCCAGCGCGCGCGGGTCGCGGCTGCCGTGGGCCACCAGGACGAGCGGGGGCGGGGTGGGGCGCCGCCTGCCGTCGGGGGCGACGAGGCTGAGCCGGCCGGCGAGCTGGGCGCCGATCCGGTGCATCAGGTGCGCCGTGCTGTCCAGTGTCGCGCCGGGCGGCGGCGCGAACGCCGCCTGGTGCGACACCGGGTGGGCGCCGCCC
>NZ_JBEOWS010000084.1:0-28994 GCF_040296125.1 Streptomyces sp. NPDC002265
CCTGGTTCGCTCCGTGGGGGCCCCCGGCGGGTGACGGCGGCCGGGGGCACGGTGCTGTCCGGGGGTCCTGCGCGGTGTCGTCGGAGGGTGCCGTCAGGGGGTGCAGGGGGGTGCTGTGGAGCCGCGGACGACGAGTTGGACGGGGATGTCGCCGGCTTGGGGGGTTCTGCCGTCGAGGACGGCGAGGAGGGCTTGCATGCCGCGTTCGCCGAAGAGTTCGGCGTCGAGGCGGACGGTGGTGAGTTCGGGGTCGATGGCGGTGGCGAGGGCGAGGTCGTCGACGCCGGTGACGGAGATGTCGTCGGGGACGCGCAGGCCGAGGCGGCGGATGGCCTTGTAGGCGCCGGCGGCGAGTTTGTCGTCGTCGCAGACGAGGGCGGTGGGGTGGGGGCCGGGGGTGTTCAGGGCCGTGGTCGTGGCTGCCACCGCGTCTTCGATGGAGATGGGTGCGCGGGTGGTGGTGATGGTGGTGCCGGGTACCGCGGTGATGCGTGTGGTGAGTTCGCGGGCGCGGACTTCGAAGGTCCAGGAGGGGATGTCGGCCGCGAGGTGGAGGAAGCGGCGGTGGCCGAGGGTGAGGAGGTGGTCGGCGATCTGGCGGGCGCCGTCGGCGATGTCGAGGTTGACGGTGGCGGCGCCGAGGCTGCCGTGGGGGTCGCTGTCGAGCATGACGAGGGGGAGGCGGTCGCCGCCGCGCAGGGCGGTGAGGGCGTCGGCGGCCATGGAGGAGGCGATGACGCCGTCGAGGGCGGTCTGGGCGGAGGCGAAGGGGTCGCGGGCGGGGCCGATGCCTTCGGGGGAGGGGTAGAGGACGAGGCCGAAGCCGTGGTCGGCGGCGATGCGGGCGGCTCCGGTGTAGACGCCGGCGAAGAATTCGGTGGTGAGTGCGGGGACGACGAGCAGGATGGTGCGGGTGTGGCCGAGGCGGAGGTTGCGGGCGGCGAGGTTGGGGCGGTAGCCGAGGTCGTGTGCGGCCTGGCGGACGCGTTCGGCGGTGGTTTCGGAGACGCGGCCGCGCCATTTGTCGCCGAGTACCAGGGAGACCGCGGCCTGGGAGACGCCGGCGGCCTGGGCGACGTCGCGGCTCGTGGGGCGTGTGCTTCCTGGTGTCACCGCTGGCCTGCTCTTTCGTCTGGACTGGTGAACAGCGCACATGGTACGTATGGGCGAGGGGGTTATACGTAACACGTCGAGGCGGCACATGTCCTCGGCACGGCGATGGAGGCAGGCGGATGGCCGCGGGTTACCTGGAGATCCTCAGGGCGAGGCATGCCGCCCGGCTGCTGGTGGGCACGCTGGTGGGCCGGTTGCCGAACGCGACGGCGGCCATCGCGATCGTGCTGTTCGTGCGGGCGCAGGGCGGTACGTACAGCCTGGCGGGGGTGCTGGCGGCGGTGTACGGGGTGGCGAACGCGGTGGGCCAGCCGGTGCTGGGGCGTCTGGTCGACCTGTACGGGCAGCCGCGGGTCCAGCTGCCCGCGGCGCTGGCCTCGGCCGTGGCGATGGCCGTGTTCGCGCTGGCGGGCACCGGCACGCTGCCGCTGGCGTATGCGGCGGTGGCGGCGGCCGGGCTGTTCACGCCGCCGCTGGAGGGCGGTCTGCGGGCGTTGTGGCCGGGGGTGCTGCGCGGGGAGGAGCGGGTGCACACGGCGTACGCGATGGACGCGGTGGCGCAGGAGGTGATGTTCACCGTGGGGCCGCTGCTGGTGACGGTGTGCGTGTCGCTGTGGTCGGCCGAGGCGGCGTTGCTGGTGCTGAACGCGGTGGGTGTGCTGGGGGCGCTGTCGGTCGTGGTGTCGGCGCCTTCGCGGGCGTGGCGTTCGGAGCCGCGGGAGGCGCACTGGCTGGGGGCGCTGAGGTCGCCGGGTCTGCTGGCGCTGCTGGGCGCGTTCTTCTTCGTGGGGATCGCGTTGGGGTCGATCACGGTCGCGTCGGTGCCGTATGCGGACGCGCACGGTGGTGACGTGGTGTACGGGTGGCTGATGGCGGCGATCGGGCTGGGTGCGCTGGTCGGTGGTGTGGTGTACGGGGCGCGGCGGTGGCCGGGGGTGCCGGAACGGCGGTTGCGGGTTCTGGTGGCGTTTCTGGCGGTGTGTTATCTGCCGTTGATGGCGATGCCGGGTGCGGTCGCGATGGTGGCGCTGGCGGCGCTCGCGGGGGTGTTCCTGGCGCCGGCGATCGCGTGTGCGTTCGTGATCGTGGATCGGCATGCGCCGCGGGGGACGGTCACCGAGGCGTTCTCCTGGCTTGTGACGACGTTCACGGTGGGTGCGTCGGTGGGGACGGGGGTGGCGGGGCCGGTGGTCCAGTCGGGTGGTGCGCTGTGGGGTTTCGCGGTTCCGGGGGTGGCGGGGGCGGTGTCGTTGCTGGTCCTGCTGGCCACGGGACGGGTCCTCGCAGTTCCTTCGGGGGGTGCGGTGGTTGCGGCGTCATCGGAAAATGATCCAAATCGTGCTGTCGAACCCCGTTTCAGCTCGGGGGATCGGGCGTAATGTTCAGTCATGGACCGCCGCATTTTCGGGCTGGAGAACGAGTACGGCGTCACGTGCACGTTCAGGGGACAGCGCCGCCTGTCGCCTGACGAGGTGGCGCGGTACCTCTTCCGCCGTGTCGTGTCATGGGGCCGCAGCAGCAATGTCTTTCTGCGAAACGGTGCCCGCCTGTATCTCGATGTCGGGTCACATCCGGAATACGCGACACCCGAGTGTGACAACGTGACCGAGCTGGTCACTCATGACAAAGCCGGCGAGCGCATTCTCGAGGGACTCCTGGTGGACGCGGAACGACGCCTGCACGAGGAAGGAATCGCGGGCGACGTCTACCTCTTCAAGAACAACACCGACTCGGCGGGCAACTCTTATGGTTGCCACGAGAACTATCTGGTGGCGCGGCACGGGGAATTCTCCCGGCTCGCGGACATCCTGATTCCGTTCCTGGTCACGCGCCAGTTGCTGTGTGGTGCGGGCAAGGTTCTGCAGACTCCGCGCGGGGCCGTGTACTGCGTGAGTCAGCGGGCGGAGCACATCTGGGAGGGCGTGTCGTCGGCGACGACGCGGTCCCGGCCGATCATCAACACGCGTGACGAGCCGCACGCGGACGCGGAGCGTTACCGTCGGCTGCATGTGATCGTGGGCGACTCGAACATGTCGGAGACGACGATGCTGCTCAAGGTCGGGGCGACCGATCTGGTGCTGCGGATGATCGAGGCGGGCACGGTGATGCGGGATCTGACGCTGGAGAACCCGATCCGGGCGATCCGTGAGGTCAGTCATGACATCACGGGGCGTCGGAAGGTGCGTCTGGCCAGTGGCCGGGAGGCGTCGGCGCTGGAGGTGCAGCGGGAGTACTACGAGAAGGCCGTGGACTTCTGTGAGCGCCGGGGCATCCGTACCGGCACGGTCGAGCAGGTCCTGGAGCTGTGGGGCCGTACGCTGGACGCGATCGAGGCGGAGGATCTGGACCGGATCGGTACCGAGATCGACTGGGTGATGAAGTACCAGTTGATCGAGCGGTACCGGGCGAAGCACAACATGACGATGTCGCATCCTCGGGTGGCGCAGATAGACCTTGCGTACCACGACATCCATCGTCGTCGTGGTCTGTACTACCTGCTGGAGAAGAAGGGTCAGGCCGCTCGTATCTGCAACGACCTGAAGATCTTCGAGGGCAAGTCGGTGCCTCCGCAGACCACCAGGGCGAGGCTGCGTGGTGACTTCATCCGCAGGGCCCAGGAGCAGCGCCGCGACTTCACGGTGGACTGGGTGCATCTGAAGCTGAACGACCAGGCGCAGCGCACGGTGTTGTGCAAGGACCCGTTCCGTTCGGTGGACGACCGGGTGGAGAAGCTGATCGCCGGGATGTGAGCGGGGCGGCCGGTCGCTGTGCCGGAACGCAACGCGGGCGCCGTACGTTTTCCGTACGGCGCCCTTTTGACGTCGTAGAGTTGCGCGCACGCCATCCGCAAGATCGACCGATTACGAGGCCTTCACCGTGCGCCGACGCTCTCTCATCCTTGCCGCAGTTCCCGCTGGACTGGTCACGATCGCCGGGTGTGGTGACGACAAGTCCGACAAGAGCAAGACGAGCGTCAGTGAGTCGCCGTCTGCGCAGGCTCCGTCGTCGGCGCCGCCGCCGAAGATCGTCGATGGTCCGCTGCCGGCGATCACGGCGGGGACGAAGTTCGGTGAGAAGCCGACGGTGGCCAAGGGGACGGGTGAGCCGTCGGACCAGCTGGCGGTGAAGACGGTGATCGCGGGCGGCGGTCAGACGGTCGCGGAGAACGACTACATCCAGGCGAACTACCTGGGGCAGATCTGGGACACGGCGAAGGTGTTCGACAACTCCTGGGACCGTAAGACGCCGTTGGTCATCCAGTTGGCGCAGGGCAGCATCATCGACGGCTGGCGGTATGCGCTGACGGGGAAGAAGGCGGGCAGCCGGGTGGAGTTCTCGGTGCCGCCGACCTGGGGTTACGGCAAGGGCGGTAACACGCAGGCGGGTATCAAGGGTACCGACACGCTGGTGTTCGTGGTCGATCTGCAGGAGACGTTCAACGCGAAGAGCTCCGCCAAGGGCAAGGCTGTGGCGCAGGACGACGCGAAGCTGCCGAAGGTGGGGACGAACACCGACGGCAGTGCGCCGTCCATCGAGGTGCCGAAGGTGGATCCACCGAAGGATCTGGTGGCGAACTACGTCCTGGAGGGTGACGGTGCCGCGGTGGGGGCGCAGGACAGCGTGCTGGTGCAGTACAAGGGTGTGCTGTGGGACAACGGCAAGGAGTTCGACTCGACGTACGGCCGCAAGTCGCTGACGTCGTTCGGTCTTTCGCAGGTCGTCAAGGGGTGGGCGCAGGGGCTGACGGGCAAGAAGGTGGGCAGCCGGGTGCTGATCGTGGTCCCGCCGTCCCTGGGCTACGGGGACAACCCGCCGCAGGGCAGTGGCATCGGCAAGGACTCCACGATGGTCTTCACGGTGGACATCCTCGCGAAGATGTGAGGCCGCGTGATGTAAGACTGTGATCGTTGCTTTATCGCAGACAAGCAGGAGCTAGAGACGTGAGCATCGAGAAGCCCGAGATCGACTTTCCGGAGGGCAACCCCCCGGCGGACCTCGAGATCAAGGACATCTGGGAGGGCGACGGTCCGGTGGCCGAGGCGGGGCAGACCGTCACGGTGCACTACGTGGGTGTGGCCTTCAGCACGGGTGAGGAGTTCGACGCGAGCTGGAACCGGGGCAACCCGTTCCGTTTCCCGCTCGGTGGCGGCCGGGTCATCAAGGGCTGGGACCAGGGCGTGCAGGGCATGAAGGTCGGTGGCCGTCGCCAGCTGACCATTCCCGCCCACCTCGCCTACGGCGACCAGAGCCCGACCCCGGCGATCCAGCCCGGTGAGACGCTGATCTTCGTGGTCGACCTGCTCGGAGTCTGATCGTCGAGAGATCGGACCCGATCACCTGGGGCCCATGCCTGTCGGGCATGGGCCCTCGGCTTTTGCCGTGGCACCCCTGGGCGGTACGGTCATCGGTCGGAAGCACCACAAGGAAGGCGAAGGGCATCGATGGCCATTGCCAAGGCCGAGCGACTGATGAACCTGGCGCTGTGTCTGCTGGGGACGCGACGGCCGCTCAGCAAGCGCGAGCTGCGTGAGTCCATCGAGGCCTATCTGGAGGCGGGGAGCGACGACTCCTTCAACCGCATGTTCGAGCGGGACAAGGACGACCTGCGCGAGCTGGGTCTGGTCATCGAGACGGTCGAGAACCTGGACGGCGAGGTCGGCTATCTGGCCCGCCGGGACAGCAACCGCCTGCCGCCCATCACCCTCGACGCCGAGGAGGCCGCCGCGCTCGGCCTGGCCGCCAAGGTCTGGCAGCAGGCCCGGCTGGCCGGCGCCGCCAGCGGAGCTCTGCAGAAGCTGCGCGCGGCCGGACTGCCCGAGGACGTCGATCCCTACGAGGCCCATGGCGCCCTGGAGCCGCGCATCCCGGTGCACGAGGCCGCCTTCGAGCCGCTGATGCTGGCCTGCCGCGACCGCCGTCCGGTCGTCTTCGACTACCGCAAGGCCACCGCCGCCCGCCCCGAGCCCCGGCAGGTCGAGCCGTGGGCCCTGGAGTGCTGGCGCGGCCACTGGTACCTGGCGGGCTGGGACCGCGACCGGGGGGCCGAGCGGGTGTTCCGGCTGTCCCGGATCACCGGCAAGGTGCGCAGCCGGGGCGGCCGCTTCACCGCCGAGGTCCCCGACGTGGTCACCGTGCGCGAGACCGTGGCGAGCTGGGCGGGGGAGACCGCCGACCGCAGCGCCCTGATCCGGCTGCGCCAGGGCGCCGGCTACCCCCTTCGGGCGAAGGCCACCGCGGTGCGGGAACTCGGCGGGGGATGGGACGAGTTGGAGATTCCGTACGGCCACGGGCTGGACGCGTGGCTGGTGGAGTTCGGGCCGGACGTGGTGGTCGTGGAGCCCGCGGAGCTGCGGGCCGACGTGCTGGAGCGGCTGCGCGCCGTGGCCAAGGGCTGAGGGGGAGCGAGCAACACAGTGGCAGGCAAACCGGTCAGGCCCACGAACGCCATCGACCAGACCCGGCGGATGCTGTCGTTGGTGACGTATCTGCGCGAGCGTCCGGGCGCCCGGATCGAGGACGTGGCGCGTGCCTTCGGCATCACCGAGGACGAGCTGGTCTCGGACCTCGACGTGCTGCCCATGTGCGGCACCAGCTTCCGCGGCGGCGACCTGCTCGACATCGACACCGACGGCGAGCGGATCTGGTGGCACAACCCGGCCGCGCTGGGGGCGGACGCGGCCGAGCCGCTGCGGCTGGCCGCGGACGAGGCGACGGCTCTGCTGGTGGCCGCCCGCGCCGTGTCGACCCTGCCGGGGCTGCGGGAGGGCGACCGGCAGGCGCTGCTGCGGGCGACCGCCAAGGTGGAGGCGGCGGCCGGCGAGGCGGCCGGGGCCAGCTCCCGGCTGTCGGTGACCTTCGAGTCCGAGGGCGGGGTCTTCGCCGACGTCGACCGGGCGATCTCCGAGCGGCGCCGGCTGTGGATCCGCTACTACTCGCCCGCGCGTGACGAGGTCACCGAGCGTGAGATCGATCCCATCCGGCTCGTCAGCGTGGGCCACACCTATGTCGAGGCCTGGTGTTACCGCTCGGAGGGCCGGCGGACCTTCCGGCTCGACCGGGTCGCCGAGATCCGGGTCCTCGACGAGCCGTCCGCGCCGCCCGAGGTCGAGCTCAGGGACCTGTCGGAGGGGCTGGTCCAGCCGGCCGCGGAGGATCCGGAGGTCGTCGTCGAGGTCGGTCCCGGCGGGCGCTGGGTCGCCGAGTACTACCCGCACGACAGTGCCGATGAACTTCCCGACGGCGGTCTGCGTATCACTCTGCGTACGCCCGACCCGGCCTCGCTCAGACGGCTGGCGCTGAGGCTCGGCCCGGACGGCCGGATCGTGTCGCCGCCGGAGCTGGCCGACAGCGCGCGCCGGGCGGCCCGCGAGGCGCTGGCGGCGTACGACGGGATCGAGGGGGCCGGCGGGTGAGCGGCGCGGGGGAGCGCGGGGAGCACGCCGGGCAGGGCGACAGGCGGGAGCGGAGTTCTTGAGCGAGTCGTTGAGGTCCGGAGTGCGGGGCATGTCGGTGGCGGCCGCGTTCGCGGGGATGAGAAGCGTGGGGCCGGTGGTCTTCCGGGCCGGCTGCCCGGACTGCCGGGGCCGCTTCGAGCTCGCCGCGAGCGCTCTGCGCCTGGCGATCGGTGCCAGCAGCCGCACCACCTTCTACTCCTTCACCTGCCCCGGCTGCGGTGTGTCCGTGCGCAAGCCGGCCGGCGAGCGGATCGTGGAGCTGCTGACCGGAGGCGGGGTCAGCACGCTGCGCCTGCACTCGGCCTAGGACCTGTCCGGCAGAGTCCTCGACACGCCCGGCGGGCGCCATGGGTGGGGCGGGCCGGGGGCGCGGCTGCGGCGGCCCGCGGGGGACCTACTAGGCTCGGCGCATGTTCTGGCCGATGTTCGCGGTAGCTGTGGGTTTCCTGGGTCTCGCCGTGCTGGGCGTGCTGGCCGTGCGGGTGTTCCTGGAGGCGCAGCGCCTCGGCCGTCAGGTCGCGGAATCGGCGCGCCGTATCAACAGGGCGGCCGAGGATCTGGAGAGGGCGGCCGCGAGCACCGCCCGCGCCGTGGACGCGCTGTGAGGGGCGCCGCGGGCTTGGTATGGGCCTGGTGTGAGTCCGTACCGGGCAGCGGTTTGGGGCACTTCGCCCTGTCGTCCCGGTCGCGGGGACAGGTACCCTGCTGATCGCGGTGCGGAGAACGAGGCCCACGCCGCAGACCGGGAGTACGCACGGGGATTGCTTCGCGTTCACCCCTGAGCGTTACGATCGCTGACACGCGATCGTTCGGATGTGTGTCCGACTGGTCGGCCAGCACGCCACAACCAGCCGCCTCGGTGAGAAGGTAAAGACTTATGTTCGGAAGGCTCGGAGCTCCCGAGATCATTCTCATCCTCGTCGTCATTATCCTGCTGTTCGGCGCGAAGAAGCTTCCGGACATGGCGCGTTCGCTCGGCAAGTCCGCGCGGATCCTCAAGAGCGAGGCCAAGGCGATGAAGGAAGAGGGCAACACCGCCCCGGCCCCGGCGCCTGCCACCGACGAGCAGCCCCCGGCGCAGCGCACCATCCAGGCCGCTCCCGGCGACGTGACCAGCTCCCGCCCGGTCGCCGAGCCGACGGACACCACCAAGCGCTGACGCGGGGCCGGTGATCCCCGGCCCGCCGTACGAGATGGGAACGTGGGTTGCTGAAGTCTGCCCGCAGTCAGGAGAAGGACCCGGAGGGGCGGATGCCTCTTGCGGAACACCTTCGCGAGCTCCGCAACCGGCTCGCGAAGGCGATGCTCGCCATCGTCGTCGTGACGATCGTCGCCGCCTTCTTCTACAACGAGATCATCAACTTCCTCACCAAGCCGATCCTCGACTCGGTCGGCTGCGGGAAGTCCTTCGAGGAACTGGCGGCCCAGACGGCGGACGGGCAGCAGTGCGCGCGGATCACGATCAACGGCCTCCTCGCCCCGTTCACGCTGGCCCTCCAGGTGTCCTTGATGGCCGGTGTGGTCTTCGCCTCACCGGTCTGGCTGTACCAGCTCTGGGCGTTCGTCGCGCCCGGCCTGCACCGTAACGAGAAGAAGTACGCCTACGGCTTCGTGTGCAGCGGTGTGCCGCTGTTCCTCGGCGGCGCGTACTTCGCCTACCGGGTGCTGCCGACCACGGCGCAGGTGCTGATGCAGTTCACGCCGCACGGCGTCGACAACCTGCTGCCGCTGGACGACCTGCTCCAGCTCGTCACGCGCATGGTCGTCGTCTTCGGGCTCTCCTTCGAGCTGCCGCTGCTGCTGATCATGCTCAACCTGACAGGTGTACTCACCGCCACCCGCATGCTCGGCTGGTGGCGCGGCATGATCATGGGCATCACGGTGTTCGCGGCCGTGGCCACGCCGAGCACCGACCCCATCTCCATGCTGGCGCTGGCCGGACCGATCTGGGTGCTGTACTTCGGAGCGGTCGTCTTCTCCCTGCTGAACGACCGGCGCAAGCGCCGCCGCCAGGCGCAGGGCCCCGGCGACGACGAGGCCTCCGAGCTGGACCTCACCCCCGAGGACATCGGCGAGGCCGAGGCAGTGGGCGCCGGGCGCCGGGTGCCGGAGCAGACGAGCACGGACCGGGTCAACGGCTACGACGACGTGACCTGAGGTCCCCTTCGGCTCCACCGCGCAGCGCGGCCGGGGCGCCCACCGGGCGCCGCCGGCCGCTTTGCGTCTTCGGGGTCCCGGCCGGGCCTCCCACCTCGGACGGCAGGCCGGTACCGGTGCCGTGAGCTGGGCGGATCCAAGGTTTCACGGACCTGGATCCGGATAATGATCGTCCTGTTGTCAGTGGCGCCCGGTACGCTCGAAAGCACGATGACAGAGGACCTCTCACCGGCCGAGCGGTACGCCGCCGCACGCACGCGTGCGGCCGAGCAGGCCACCGCGCTCGCCTCCTTCCGCGAGATGTACGACTTCGGCCTCGACCCGTTCCAGATAGAGGCCTGCCGGGCGCTGGAGGCGGGCAAGGGCGTACTGGTCGCCGCACCCACTGGCTCCGGCAAGACGATCGTGGGCGAGTTCGCCGTCCACCTCGCCCTGCAGCAGGGCAAGAAGTGCTTCTACACGACACCCATCAAGGCGCTGTCGAACCAGAAGTACGCCGACCTGTGCCGCCGCTACGGCGCGGACAAGGTCGGCCTGCTCACCGGCGACAACAGCGTCAACTCCGACGCCCCCGTGGTCGTGATGACCACCGAGGTGCTCAGGAACATGCTGTACGCCGGCTCGGGGACCCTGCGGGGCCTGGGATACGTGGTCATGGACGAGGTGCACTACCTCTCCGACCGCTTCCGCGGCGCGGTCTGGGAAGAGGTGATCATCCACCTGCCCGAGTCGGTCACCCTCGTCTCGCTGTCGGCGACCGTGTCCAACGCCGAGGAGTTCGGCGACTGGCTCGACACCGTCCGCGGCGACACCGAGGTGATCGTCTCCGAGCACCGGCCGGTCCCGCTGTTCCAGCACGTGCTCGCCGGCCGGCGGATGTACGACCTGTTCGAGGAGGGCGAGGGCCGCAAGCGGGCCGTCAACCCCGACCTCGCCCGGCTGGCCCGCACGGAGGCGAGCCGGCCCACCTACCAGGACCGCAGGCGCGGCCGGTCCATGCGCGAGGCCGACCGGGAGCGCGAGCGCAGACAGCGCTCGCGGATCTGGACGCCGAGCCGTCCCGAGGTCATCGAACGCCTCGACGCCGAAGGGCTGCTGCCCGCCATCACGTTCATCTTCAGCCGCGCGGCCTGCGAATCCGCCGTGCAGCAGTGCCTCTACGCGGGCCTGCGGCTCAACGACGACGAGGCGCGGGTCAAGGTGCGCCGGATCGTGGAGGAGCGCACCGCCTCCATCCCCTCCGAGGACCTGCATGTCCTGGGCTACTACGAGTGGCTGGAGGGCCTGGAGCGGGGCATCGCCGCCCACCACGCGGGCATGCTGCCGACGTTCAAGGAGGTCGTCGAGGAGCTCTTCGTCCACGGCCTGGTCAAGGCCGTGTTCGCCACCGAGACCCTCGCCCTCGGCATCAACATGCCCGCCCGCTCGGTGGTGCTGGAGAAGCTCGTCAAGTGGAACGGCGAGCAGCACGCCGACATCACCCCCGGCGAGTACACCCAGCTGACCGGCCGGGCCGGCCGGCGCGGCATCGACGTCGAGGGCCACGCGGTGGTGCTGTGGCAGCGTGCCATGAACCCCGACCACCTGGCCGGCCTGGCCGGCACCCGTACGTATCCGCTGCGCTCCAGCTTCAAGCCGTCGTACAACATGGCGGTCAACCTGGTCGAGCAGTTCGGCCGGCACCGCTCGCGCGAGCTGCTGGAGACGTCCTTCGCCCAGTTCCAGGCCGACAAGTCGGTCGTCGGGATCTCCCGGCAGGTGCAGCGCAACGAGGAGGGACTGGAGGGCTACAAGGCCTCCATGACCTGCCACCTCGGCGACTTCGAGGAGTACGCGGGGCTGCGCCGCGAACTCAAGGACCGCGAGACCGAGCTGGCCCGCCAGGGGGCGAACCAGCGGCGCGCCGAGGCCGCCGTGGCCCTGGAGAAGCTCAAGCCGGGTGACGTCATCCACGTGCCCACCGGCAAGTACGCCGGTCTGGCCCTGGTCCTGGACCCCGGGCTGCCGGCCGGGCGGTCCAACGGCCACCGGGGCTTCGAGCAGCACGACGGGCCGCGCCCCCTGGTGCTGACCGCCGAACGGCAGGTCAAGCGGTTGGCGTCGATGGACTTCCCGGTGCCCGTCGAGGCGCTGGAGCGGATGCGGATCCCGAAGTCCTTCAACCCGCGTTCCCCGCAGTCCCGCCGGGACCTCGCCTCCGCGCTGCGCACCAAGGCCGGGCACATTCCGCCGGAGCGGGCGCGCAAGCAGCGTTCGCAGGCCGCCGACGACAGGGAGATCGCCCGGCTGCGCACCGCACTGCGCGCCCACCCCTGCCACGGCTGCGACGAGCGGGAGGACCACGCCCGCTGGGCCGAGCGCTACCACCGGCTGATGCGCGACACCTCGCAGCTGGAGCGCCGTATCGAGGGCCGCACGAACACCATCGCCCGCACCTTCGACCGCATCGTCGCGCTCCTGACCGAGCTGGACTACCTGCGCGGCAACGAGGTGACCGAGCACGGCAAGCGGCTCGCCCGGCTCTACGGCGAACTCGACCTGCTGGCCAGCGAATGCCTGCGGGCCGGTGTCTGGGAGGGGCTCGCCCCGGCCGAACTCGCCGCGTGCGTCTCGGCGCTGGTGTACGAGGCGCGGGCCGCCGACGACGCGATGGCGCCGAAGGTGCCCTCGGGCAAGGCCAAGGCCGCGCTCGGCGAGATGGTCCGCATCTGGGGCCGGCTGGACGCGCTGGAGGAGGACTTCCGGATCAACCAGACCGAGGGCGTCGGCCAGCGCGAGCCCGACCTCGGCTTCGCCTGGGCCGCGTACATGTGGGCGTCCGGGAAGGGCCTGGACGAGGTGCTGCGCGAGGCGGAGATGCCGGCCGGCGACTTCGTGCGCTGGTGCAAGCAGGTCATCGACGTGCTCGGGCAGATCGCGGCGGCCCCGCAGCCGGAGGGTTCCACCGTGGCGAAGAACGCCCGCAAGGCGGTCGACCTGCTGCTGCGGGGCGTGGTCGCCTACTCGTCGGTCGGATAGCCGTACGGCTGAACGGGTGCGGGGGGTGACCCGCCGCACCCGGGCGGCCCCTTCAGGGGGCTTGCCGTCCGGCGTCCAGATACGTCCGCCAGCCGCCGTACGACGTGATGTCCTCGGAGTCGGAGAGCGCGCCCGGCTCGCACAGGAAGCCGGGCACCCGGCTGCCGTCCGCCAGTTCCACGCTGCCCAGGGCCATCGGGCGCGGAAGGGCGGCCAGCAGCAGGCCGAGGCCCTCCGCCGGCAGGCTCCAGATCTCCGTCTCGATCCCGGCACCCCCCTCGCCCACGTGGACGAGCCCCGGCTTGGGCGGATCGGTCCGCAGGGCGTGCAGCCGGTAGAGCGGCGCCGTCGTGGTCGTACGCTCGAGCCGGGCGCCCAGCGCCAGGAGCTGCGGGTTGAGGGGCTGACCGGACAGGTGCGCCCCGACCACCGCCAGCCGCGCCGGGGGCCTGAGCAGTGCGGCGATCCGGACCAGCCGCTCGTCCGTGTGCGCCGGGCCCACCAGCATCATGCCGAACGGCAGACCGTTCACCTCCCCGGCCGGGACGGCGACCGCGGCCAGGTCGAACAGGTTGGTGGAGTTGGTGAAGCGGCCGAGGCGGGCGTTCGCGCCCAGCGGGTCGGCGGCCACCTCGGCGAGGGTGGGATGCCCCGGTGCGGTGGGCAGCAGCAGGGCGTCCGCGTCGGCGAGCTCCGCCAGCGCCCGGCTGCGCAGGGCGGCCAGGCGGTCCTGGTCGGCGTAGAGCCGGTGCGCCGGGATGTCCCGGGCCCGGGTGATGATGCCGGCCACGGTGGGGTCGAGGCCCTCACCGCCCTCGGCGAGCAACTTGTCGACAAAGCTGCCGACCGCGGTGTACCGCTCGGCGACGAACGCGCCGTCGTAGAGCATCGTGGCTGCCTCCGTGAACGGGGCGAGGTCGATCGTCCGTACGTCGGCACCGGCCGCGGCGACCCGGGTGACGGCCGCCGCGCAGGCGTCGGCCCAGCCCGGGTCGAGCTCGCCGAGCTGCTCCGGTGCCGGGACCGCGACCCGCCACGGGCCGGGGGCGCGCGCGGGGACCGGCCGGCCGGGCGGCACCGCCATGTGGGCCAGCGCCTCCTCGGCCTCCGGGAGCGTCCGGGCGAACACCGTCACGCAGTCGATCGACGCGCAGGCCGGGACCACGCCCGCGGTGGGGACCAGCCCGCGGGTCGGCTTCAGGCCGACGATGCCGTTGAAGGCGGCCGGTACCCGGCCCGAGCCCGCGGTGTCCGTGCCCAGGGCGAGATCGGCGATCCCGAGGGCCACCGCGACGGCCGAGCCGGAGCTGGAGCCGCCGCTGATCCGGTCCGGGGCGTGCGCGTTGCGGACGGCGCCGTAGGGGGAGCGGGTGCCGACCAGGCCGGTCGCGAACTGGTCCAGGTTCGTGGTGCCCAGGACCAGCGCGCCGGCCGCGCGCAGCCGGGCCACGACGGGGGCGTCGGCCTGCGGCGGGTAGGCGTACCCGGGGCAGCCGGCCGTGGTGGGCAGACCGGCCACGTCGATGTTGCCCTTCACCGCCAGCAGGCGCCCGGCGAGCGGGAGCCGCTCACCCGCGGCCACCCGCGCGTCGATCGCCTCGGCCTCGGCCTCCACCTCGGCGAGCGGCCGTAGACCGATCCAGATCTCCGGGCGGTCGACGGCCTCGATGCGCCGGTGGGCGGCCCGGACTCGGGACAGGACGGAGGGCATGGGTGCTCCTTCGATCTCGGGGCGGCCCGGGCGGTGGACGGGCCGCCGGGCGGGTCGGTCGGGGCCGGACGGCCGGGCCCGGAGGGTGCGGGCGGGGCGGGTGCGTGCGGAAGGGTCAGGGCCGGTCGGCCGGGGCCAGGACGAGCAGCGCCGTGCCCGCCTCCACCTGGTCGCCGGGCCTGGCCAGGATCTCGGCGACCACGCCGGCGGCCGGCGCGTGCACCCTGGACTCCATCTTCATCGCCTCCAGTGCGAGCAGCGGCGCTCCCGCGGCCACCTCGTCGCCCGGCGAGACGTTCACCTGCCAGACGGAGGCCGCGAACTCCGCCTCGATCAGCCGGCCGCCGGGCGGGACCGTCACCGCGGCCGGGGGAGGGGCGGGCGCGGCGGCCGCCTCCGCCCGGGTGAACTCGCCCGCCGCCGCCCAGACTTCCCGTTCGGCGGCGAACGCCGACTGCTGGCGTCCCTTGAACTCGCTTATGGAGTCGGCGTGTTCGGCGAGGAAGTCCTGATAGCCGGCGAGGGAGAAGGTGCCTTCCTCGATCCGGGGCACGAAGCGTCCGGAGGTGATGTCGGCGCGCAGCTCCAGCAGTTCGTCCGCGTCCACCGCGTACCACTTGATCCGGTCGAAGAAGCGCAGCAGCCAGGGCGAGCCCGGCTCGAAGGCGCCGCGCTGCTGCCAGGGCGACCACACCTGGGTCGTACGGCCCACGAACTGGTAGCCGCCGGGCCCCTCCATGCCGTAGACGCACAGGTAGGCCCCGCCGATGCCGACCGAGTTCTCGGCCGTCCAGGTGCGGGCCGGGTTGTACTTCGTCGTCACCAGGCGGTGGCGCGGGTCCAGCGGCGTGGCCACCGGCGCGCCCAGGTACACATCGCCCAGGCCCAGGACCAGGTACTCCGCGTCGAAGACCGTGCGGTACACGTCCGCGACCGACTCCAGGCCGTTGACGCGGCGGATGAACTCGATGTTCCACGGGCACCAGGGCGCGTCGTCGCGCACGCCCGCCATGTAGCGGGCGATCGCCTCCCGGGTGGCCGGGTCGTCCCAGGACAGCGGGAGGTGGACGGTGCGCGAGGGGACCACGAGCCGGTCGGTGGGCGGCAGCGCGGCGACCGTCTCCCGTACGCGGGCGAGGAGTTCGGGCAGCGCCAGGCGCCGGGGATCGGTGTGGATCTGGAGCGAGCGGATGCCGGGGGTGAGGTCGACGATCCCGTCCGGCCCGGCCTGGGCCACCGCCTCCATCAGCGCGTGGACGCGCATGCGCAGCGCCAGGTCCAGCTGCATCGGGCCGAACTCGACCAGCAGGTTGTCGTCGCCGCTGCGCCGGTAGGTCACGTCGCCGTCCCGGGCCAGGATCCCGCCGTCGGTGATCTCGGCGCGCGGCGAGCCGTCGACGTCCACGGGCACGAAGCGCACGGTGTCGCCGGGCCGCAGTTGGCCCAGCTTCCACCGCTCGCCGCTCAGCACGGTCGCCGGGCACACGAACCCGCCCAGCGAGGGTCCGTCCGGGCCGAGCAGCACCGGCATGTCGCCGGTGTAGTCGACGGCGCCGACGGAGTACGGGGTGTCGTGGATGTTGGACGGGTGCAGGCCCGCCTCGCCGCCGTCGGTACGGGCCCAGCGGGGCTTGGGCCCGACCAGGCGCACTCCGGTGCGCGCCGAGTTGAAGTGGACCTTCCAGTCGGCGGCGTAGAAGGCGCGGATGTCGTCGGGGGTGAAGAACTCCGGTGCCGCGTGCGGGCCTTCGGCCGCGCCCAGGTGCCAGACCGCGCCGTGGGCGGGCCGGTCGGCGAGGGGCACGGGGGTGCCCTCGGCGAGAGTGCCGCCGTGCAGCACGTCGCCGGTGCGCAGGGCCCGCCCGCCGTGCCCGCCGAAGCGGCCGAGGGTGAAGGTGCTCGCGCTGCCGAGGAAGGCGGGCACGTCCAGGCCGCCGCCCGCGACCAGGACGTAGGTGCGCAGGCCGTGCTCGGCGGGTGCCCCGACCGCGAGGACGCCGCCCGCCGGCACGGTCACCGGCTCCCACTGGGCGACGGGGGCGCCGTCGACGGTGACCGGCGCGGCGGCACCGGTCACGCACACGGTCGTGGCGTGGCTGAACCGCAGCGTCGGGCCCTGGAGGGTGCATTCCAGGCCGGGCGCGCCCTCGGGGTTGTGCAGCGCGCGGTTGCCGAGCCGGAAGGACAGGTCGTCCATCGGGCCGCAGGGCGGTACGCCGACCTGCCAGTGGCCGGTGCGGCCCGGCCAGTCCTGGACGGTGGTCAGGGTGCCGCCGGAGACGACCTCGACGCGCGGGGTCGGATCGGTGACCCGGGCGAGGGTGGCGGTGGAGTGGGCCGCGGCCCGGAAGTCCCGGTCCGCCAGCGCGGCGCGCACCAGGCCCAGGTTGGTCTCGATGCCGTCGACCCGGGTGCGGGTGAGGGCCTCGTCGAGCCGCCGCAGCGCGTGTTCCCGGTCGGGGCCGTAGGCGATGACCTTGGCGAGCATCGGGTCGTACGACGTCGTCACCTCGGTGCCGGTCTCCACCCAGCCGTCGACGCGCACCCCGGACGGGAACTCCACGCGGGTCAACAGGCCTGCGCTGGGCCGGTGTTCGCGGGAGGGGTCCTCGGCGTAGAGGCGGGCCTCGACGGCGTGGCCGCGCGGGGTGCCGGGGTCGCGCACGACGTCGCGTTCGCCGCGGGCCAGCCGCAGCATCCAGGCGACCAGGTCGACGCCGTACACCTCCTCGGTGACCGGGTGTTCCACCTGGAGGCGGGTGTTGACCTCCAGGAAGTACGCCTCCTCGCGGGCCGCGTCGTAGACGAACTCGACGGTTCCGGCGGAGCGGTAGTCCACGGATGCGCACAACATGCTTGCGGAGGCGGCGAGTTGTCTGCGGACCTCGTCGGGGAGTCCGGGGGCGGGCGCCTCCTCCAGGACCTTCTGGTTGCGGCGTTGCAGGGAGCAGTCGCGGTCGCCGAAGGTGACCACCCGGCCCGCGCCGTCGCCGAAGACCTGGACCTCGACATGGCGGGCGCGTTCGACGAGCCGTTCCAGGAAGACCCCGGCCGAGGAGAAGGAGGCGGCGGCCACGCGCTGGACGCGGTCCCAGGCCTCGGTGAGTTCGGCGGCGGAGCGGCAGGCGGACATGCCGATGCCGCCGCCGCCACCGGTGGCCTTGAGCATCACGGGGTAGCCGATGCGCTCGGCGGCCGCCACCGCCTCCTCGGCGGATGCCAGCAGTCCGGTGCCGGGGGCCAGGGCCACCCCGGCCCGCTCGGCCGCCGCCCGCGCGGTGTGCTTGGCGCCGAACAGGTCGAGCTGGTCCGGGGTCGGGCCGACGAAGACGATGCCGGCGTCCTCGCAGCGGCGCGCGAAGGCGGCGTCCTCCGAGAGGAAGCCGTAGCCGGGGTGGATGGCGCCGGCGCCGGTGTCCTTGGCGGCCTTCAGCACCAGGTCGGCGTCGAGGTAGGACTCCTTGGCGGGGGCCGGGCCGAGCCGTACCGCCTCGTCGGCGAGCCGGACGTGCGGGGCGCCGCGGTCGGGGTCGGAGTACACGGCGACGGTGCGCAGTCCGAGGTCGCGGGCGGTGCGGATGATCCGTACGGCGATCTCGCCCCGGTTGGCGACCAGCAGGGTGTCGAAGGTCATGCGTGCGCTCCGGTGATCGTCATCTCCACGGCGGTCGGTTCGAAGCCGTTGCAGGGGTTGTTGATCTGGGGGCAGTTGGAGACGAGGACCAGGACGTCGCGTTCGGCGCGCAGGGTGAGGGCCAGGCCCGGGGCGGAGCGGCCGTCGACGATGCCGAGGGTGCCGTCCTGTTCGACGGGCACGTTCATGTACCAGTTGACGTTGGAGACGAGGTCGCGTTTGCCGAGGCCGTGCCGGGCTCCCTCGGCGAGGAAGTTGTCCACGCAGGCGTGCTGCGACCAGGTGTGGTGGCCGTAGCGCAGGGTGTTGGACTCCTTGGAGCAGGCCCCGCCGATCGTGTCGTGCCGGCCGACGTCGTCGGCGAGCACGGTCATCAGCGGGGTGTGCTCGTTGGACAGCAGCACGCTGCCCGTGGTGAGGAAGACGTTGCCCTGGGCGTGGATCGTGTCGGGCGCGCTGTAGCGCACGGACGTGTCGTGGGCGTCGTAGACGAGGAAGTCGACGGCCTGGTTGCCGTGCAGGTCGGTGATGGTGAGCGTGTCACCGGCGCGCACGACGGAACTCCAGGCCGCACGGGCCGGGACCACGGTCTTGGTGTTCATGCGAGCCCCTTCGCGGCGAGGAATCCGGTGGTGTTCAGGAAGGCGCGGCGGCCCTCGGGGGTGGCGTCCCACAGCGGGGCGCCGGGACCGGTCGGCGCCGCGCGCCAGGCGAGCACCTCCAGCGGGGTGCTGAGGTAGTCCGGGCGGGGGTCGGCCGGGTGCGGCACGTTGGCGATCAGCACGGTCACGTCCTGCTCGGCGCGCAGGGTGACACTGCCGCCGGGGCCCGCGGAGCCGGTGAAGCCGAGGGTGCCGTCCGGGCCGACCCGTACGCCCTGGAAGAAGGAGAGGGACGGCGGCAGGTCGCGGGGGGCCAGGCCGTTCTTGGCGGCGGCGAGCTTGAACAGTTCACGCCCGGCCGGGGAGGCGGACTGCGCGGTGCCGTCGCCGTAACGCGCTGTGTTGCGTACGAGGGTGGAGGTGCCGCACAGGGTGTCGTGCCGGCCGGAGGCGTCGGCGACGACGGAGGCGAGGACCCGGCCCTGGTCGGAGAGGAGCAACTGCCCCTCGCCCAGGTAGGCGTTCCACTGGACCTTGACCGTGTCGGCGACGTTGAGGCGCTCCCAGGGGCGGTCGGCGGCGAACAGCAGCAGATGCGCGCAGGCGTCGCCGCGCACGTCGGTCAGGCGCAGTTCGGTGCCGCGGGCGAGGACCCGGTGGGTGTAGTTGCCGCCGGCCACGGTCTCGGCCCACACCAGCAGGCCCGCCTCGCAGGGCGGGGCCGGCCAGTCCCCGGCCGGTACGACGGGCATGGCGTCGGCGTGTCCGCCCGCCTGGGCGCGCGCATGGGCGCGGGCTTGGTGTGTGGTCGCTGTCGCCATCGCGGGACCTCCGGCTCGGGTTCGCTCGTGCGGCTGGTCTTCGGTGTTCACTCGTGCCGGTGCCGATGCGCACGGCCGAGTTTCTGTCGCCCGACAGAAATTAGGTGCGGGCCGCGTCACCGGCATTGCCCGCGCGTTGCCGGGCGGTTACCGAGCCCTCACGGAGATCGGCGGCCGGGGGGTGTGTGCGAGGATCGAACGCATGGGGACGAGTAGCGGGCGCAGGGTCGGCCGGCCGCGGGCCGCGCAGCGGCCGGACAGCGGTCTGGAACCGCGCGCCGAACTGCTCGCCGCCGCCGCGGAGTTGTTCACCACGCAGGGCTATGCGGCCACGACGACACGGGCCGTGGCCGAACGGGCGGGGATGCGGCAGGCGTCCATGTACCACTACGTCTCCGGCAAGGAGGAACTCCTCGCCGCGCTGCTGGAGTCCACCGTCACGCCGTCCCTGGCCTACGCCCGTGAGCTGCTCGCCGACGACGCGGCCCCGGCCGAGGGGCGGCTGTGGCGGCTGTGCCGGACCGACGTGGAGCTGCTGTGCGGCGGGCCGCACAACCTGGGCGGCCTCTATCTGCTGCCCGAGGTGCGCACCGAGCGGTTCGCGGGCTTCCATGCCGTGCGCGCCGAACTCAAGGACGCCTACCGGCAGTTGCTCGCCGCGACCGGTGCGGGCGGCGTGCTCGCCAAGGGCGAGCTGGAACTGCGTACGGATCTGGTGTTCGGGCTGATCGAGGGCGTCATCCTGGTGCACCGCTCCGACCCCGAGCGGCCGGTGTCGGTGTTCGCCGAGGCCACGGCGGACGCGGCGCTGCGGATCGCGGGGGTCTGACCCGGCCGTCGCCTCTCACCCCGTTCGGCAGGGGTCTCGCACACCCGACGTCGGTCACGCAGCGTGTTCGAACGAGGGCTCGGCGTGTAAATGGGGCTGAGCGTACTCCTGTTGCGCGGGCGATTTCAGATGCTTGCCGAATATGACACTGCGTTGATCCGGTCGGACTAAGCTCGCCCGCAGCGCACCGGGTTGGTATGTATTCGTGCGTTTGTTCCTAATTGGTGGACAGATTCCGATTCGTTTCGAGGGCCTACATGGTGAGTGTCCAGTCCCCTCCAGACCGCCGCGAACTCCCTTACGCGCGGGTGCTGTTGCTGCCCGCCATACTGATGGCCACGGCGACCGGGGCCGCCGTCGCCCTGGTGGCCCACCCGGCCCGGCTCGCCGTGGGACTGTGCGGCGCCCTCGCCACGGCCCTGGTGACGGCCGCGGGCGCCGAGGCGGTCCGCCGGGGCCGGCGGCTGCGCCAGGCGCACGCCGACCACGCCCGTCACTGCGCGTATCTGGAACGCCAGGTCGCCGCCCACGACGAGGTGAACCTCCGGGTCGCGAAGGAGGTCCTGCCGACCGCGCTGAAGGTGATGCGCGGCGGGAACACGCCCGGCGAGGTGATGCGGCACTTCATCGACTCGGACCCCGCCTACGGCGACCTCTCCGAGGCGCACCGCACCGTCGTGAAGACCATGCTGGACATCGTCGACCGCGAGGAGATGATGCGCGACTCCGCGCAGCGCGCCTTCGTCAGCGTCGCCCGCCGGGTCCAGGCGATCGTCCACCAGCAGGCGGGCGAGCTGCGGGAGATGGAGGAGGACCACGGCCGCAACCCCGAGGTCTTCGACGACCTGCTGCGCATCGACCACGGCACCTCGCTGATCGGCCGGCTCGCCGACTCCATCGCCATCATCGGCGGCGGCCGCCCCGGCCGCCAGTGGCCCCAGCCGGTCCCGCTGTACAGCGTGCTGCGCGGCGCCATGTCCCGCATCCTGGAGTACCGCCGCATCAAGCTGGACTCCATCGCCAAGGTCAACATCCGCGGCATCTCCGTCGAGCCGCTCATCCACGCACTCGCCGAGCTCATGGACAACGCCACCCGCTACTCGCCGCCGCAGACCGACGTGCACGTCAACGCCGTCGAGGTGCAGACCGGCATCGCCATCGAGATCGAGGACGCGGGCGTCAGCCTCGGCGAGGAGGCCCGCGCCAGGGCCGAGGGCCTGCTGGAGGCCGCCAAGGCCGGCGTCGACGTCCAGGACCTCAGCGACACCCCGCGCCTGGGCCTCGCGGTCGTCGGCCGTCTGTGCACCTCGTTCAACCTCCAGGTGTCGCTGCGCGCCTCCGCGTACGGCGGGGTGCGCGCCGTCCTCATCGTGCCCGCCGAGATGATGACCTCCGACCCCGCGCCCGGCTTCGCGCACGGCATCGGCGCCACCGCCGTACCCACGATCGAACTGGGCGCGCTGGAAGGGCCCAAGCGGCCGCCGAAGAAGCGCCGCCCCACCAGCCCGCGCATCCCGGACCAGGTCCCCGTGCAGGACGACGTACCCGAGGTCACGGAGTGGACCGAGAAGGGCCTGCCGCAGCGCCGCAGCCGGATGAAGACCCCGCTCAGCCAGCGCTACGCCGAGGCCGCCGCCTCCGAGCGCGCCGCCCGTGAGGGCACGCCCGACATCTGGACGCAGGAACCGACCGAACCCGAGCCCGGGCCCAAGCAGGAAGAACGGGAGCCCGGACTGTGGGTCGAGGCCTTCTGGGAGGGCCTGAAGAAGGACAACCCCGGCCCGGACCCGACGGACTTCACGCGCAACCCGACCGCGTACACGCATCTGATCGACAAGCCGGCCCGCTCCGGAGCCGACGACGAGGGGGACCTCAAGTGATCCAGCAGCGAGCGAACTTCGACTGGATGCTCAAAGATCTCTACAAGAGCGTCCCGGGCATCGAGATGATCGTGGTGCTCTCCGCCGACGGCCTGCGCATCGCCCGCTACGCAGGTGACGAGGACGCCGCCGACCGGGTCGCGGCCGCCTGCGCGGGCCTGCAGAGCCTGGCCGGCGCCGTCGCCCAGGAACTCCCGACCAGCGACGGCGAGATGAAGGTCGTCATCATCGAGCTGAACGGCGGCTACTTCTATCTGATGGCGGCGGGCGCCAACGCCTATCTCGCGGTCCTCGCCGACGTCGTGTGCGAACCCGGCAACATGAGCGCCCACATGCGCGACCTCGTCGTGCGCATCGGCTCCCATCTGACCAGTCCGCCCCGGCGCAACGGGCAGACCGTATGACTCCTCCGCGACGCCGACGGCGACAACCCCCGCAACCGCGCACCGCGCGACCGCCCTCGACGGAACCCGAGCAGCCGTCCTCCGCGCGGCCCCCGCAGGAGGGGGAGCGCAAGAACCCCGAGCGGCTGTACGTCATCACCGGACCCGAGGGCGAGCGCGCGCCCCTGGACCTGGTGTCCCTGATCGTCGCGCGCGCCGAGCCGCCCTCCTCCGCCACCCCGGAGCAGGCGGCGGTGCTCCGGCTGTGCGCCAACCCGCTGTCGGTGGCCGAGCTGTCGGCCTGGCTCAGCCTGCCGTTCAGCGTGGTGACCGTGCTGGTCACCGAGATGCTGGCCGCCGATCTGGTGCAGGTGCGCGCCCCCATCGTCCGCCGGCAGCTCCCCGACCGTTCCCTTCTCGAAGCGGTGATGCATGGACTTCAAAGGCTCTGACGCCGTCCCGGGCCCACGCGCCGAGGACCAGCTGCCGCACACGGCGCAGGCCGCGGCCAAGATCGTCATCGTCGGCGGCTTCGGTGTCGGCAAGACCACCATGGTCGGCGCGGTCAGCGAGATCAGGCCGCTGACCACCGAGGAGACCATGACCCAGGCCGGTATCGGGGTCGACGACAACTACGGCTCCGACACCAAGACCGCCACCACCGTGGCCATGGACTTCGGCCGCATCAGGATCACCGACCAGGTCGTCCTGTACCTCTTCGGCACCCCGGGCCAGGAACGCTTCTGGTTCCTGTGGAACGGCCTGTTCGAGGGCGCGCTCGGCGCCGTCGTCCTCGTCGACACCCGTCGCCTCGAAGTCAGTTACGACGTCATGGGACAACTGGAGGAACGCGGTGTGCCGTTCGTGGTCGCCGTCAACTCCTTCCCCGACGGCCCCCGTTACCCGATCGAGGACCTGCGCCAGGCGCTCGACCTGACACCCGAGATCCCGATCGTCGAATGCGACGTGCGCCGGCGTGCCTCCAGCCGCGACGTCCTGCTGACCCTGATGCGCTTCCTGCACTCCATGGCCCTGTCCGGCAGCCTCGTCTGAACCTCCGTCCGTCGGCCCACCCCCGGATCGACCCCAGCCTTCCCGGAGCGACCACCGTGACCTCTGAACACCACTCCCCGACCGGTGCGGACGACCTCGTGACCGGCCCGCCCCCCGGCTGTCCCGCGCACGGCCGCGGCCCCGGCGGACTGCACCGGATCTACGGCCCCGACGCGGCGGACCTGGGCGAACTCTACGAGCAACTGCGCGACGAGTACGGCCCCGTGGCCCCCGTGCTGCTCCACGAGGACGTACCGATGTGGGTGGTGCTCGGCCACGCCGAGAACATGCACATGGTGCGCACACCCTCGCAGTACACCCGGGACAGCCGCATCTGGACCCCGCTGCTGGAGGGCCAGGTCAAGCCCGACCACCCGCTCATGCCGCACATCGCCTGGCAGCCCATCTGCTCCCACGCCGAGGGCGACGAACACCTGCGGCTGCGCGGCGCGGTCATCGGCGCCATGTCGACGATCGACCCCCGGGGCGTGCGCCGCCACATCTACCGCCACACCCAGCGCCTGGTGAACGGCTTCTGCCTCAAGGGGCACGCCGACCTGGTCAGCCAGTTCGCCGAGCACCTGCCGATGGCCGTGCTGTGCGAGATCCTCGGCATGCCGGAGGAGTACGGCGACCGGCTGGTGCTCGCCGCCCGCGACGCGCTCAAGGGCACCGAGACGGCCATCGCCAGCCACGGCTACGTCATGGACGCACTGAGCCGGCTCACCGCACGGCGCCGGGCCCGGCCCGAGGAGGACTTCACCAGCCACCTCATCAACCATCCGGCGCGGCTCACCGACGACGAGGTCAGGGAACACCTGCGGCTGGTGCTCTTCGCCGCCTACGAGGCCACGACCAACCTGCTCGGCAACGTGCTGCGCCGGGTGCTCACCGACCCCGGCTTCGTGGCCCGGCTCAACGGCGGCCAGATGACGGTGCCCGAGGCGGTCGAGCAGTCCCTGTGGGACGAGCCGCCCTTCAGCACCGTCCTGGGCTACTTCGCCAAGCAGGACACGGAGTTGGGCGGCCGGCGCATCCGCCGCGGCGACGGGCTGCTGTTCGCCCCGGCCCCCGGCAACGTCGACCCGCGCGTACGTCCCGACCTGTCCGCCGGCATGCAGGGCAACCGCTCCCACCTCTCCTTCGGCGGCGGCTCGCACGAGTGCCCCGGCCAGGACGTCGGCCGCGCCATCGCCGACGTCGGTGTCGACGCGCTGCTCAGGCGTCTGCCGGACGTCCAGCTCGACTGCGACGAGGACGAGTTGCGCTGGACCACGTCCATCGCCTCACGGCATCTGGTCGAACTGCCGGTGGCGTTCGAACCGAAGCCGGAGCAGGACATCCGGGTCACGCCGACCCACGGCAACCCGATCCCGTCGCAGCGTTCCACCTGGCAGGTCGGTTCGCTCGAACCGCAGCCCGCGCCGGCCGTCGCCGCACAGTCCGGGCCGGTCGCCGCCGGGCAGTCCGGGCCGGTCGCGGAACCGCAGTCGGCGCCCGCCGCCGCCCAGCCGGACCGGCTCTCCCCGACGTCGACGGAGCCGGCTCACCGGCTCGGAGCCTGGCAGCGCCTGGTGCGCTGGTGGCGCGGCTACTGACCGGCCGGCCCCACGGTCTGCCCGTCGGCCGGTCCGTCGGCCCACTCCCCGTACGCGGACCACGCCGCAAGCGTCCGCCCGCTGCGGAACCGGTGCGCCACGCCCGTGACCGGATCGGTGAACTCCAGCTCGCGGGCCAGCAGTTGCAGCGGACGCCGGAAGTCATCGGCCGGCCGGGGGGCGGTCACCACGGGATACAGCGGATCGCCCAGGATCGGCACACCCAACCCGCTGAGGTGCAACCGCAGTTGATGGGTCTGGCCGGTCCTGGGCAGCAGCCGGTACCGGCCCAGTGCGCCGCCCGGGCCGTCCCGCCACTCCAGCAGCTCGATTCGGCTGACCGCGTTGGGCTCGCCCTCGACCTCCCGCGCGTCCAGCACCCCGCGCTCCTTGACGATCCGGCTGCGCACCGTGGCGGGCAGCGCGAGCGCGGGATCGTACGGGGCGACCGCCTCGTACTCCTTGCGCACCAGGCGGTCACGGAACAGCGTCTGGTACGCGCCGCGCTCCTCGGCCCGCACCGTGAACAGCACCAGCCCGGCGGTGAGCCGGTCCAGCCGGTGCGCGGCGGTCAGGGACGGGATGCCGAGTTCCCGCCGCAGCCGGGCCAGCGCGCTCTGGGCGACATGGCCGCCGCGCGGTGTGGTGGCCAGGAAGTGCGGTTTGTCGACGACCACGATGTGCTCGTCGCGGTGGACGACCTCCAGAGGGAACGGCACCGGCACCTCGGCGGGCAGCTCCCGGTGGAACCACACGTACGCCCCCGGTGCGTACGCCGCGTCCGACGGCACGGCATGTCCGTCCGCGCCGACCACGAGGCCCGCCTCGAACATGGCGGCGACCGCACCCGACGGCGCCCCCGACATCCGCTCCACCAGATACCCGCAGACCGTGCCCCACGATCCCTGGAGAGGCAGTCGCACCCGCACCGGGTCGACTCCGTCGCGCTGCGGCAGCGGGGAGGGCGGTGGCGGGGTCCGGCGTCTCATCGCCGACCAGCCTACGAGGCGGACCGCGCCCCGGGAAAACCGCTGGGCGCGTCCGGGGCGGCCGGGCAGGATGCCGACCATGCCCTTTCTGACGACCGACGTGCTGCCCGCGGGCACCCTCGCCGACCACCCCCAGCCCGTCCTGGCCACCGGTGACGGCCTGAGTCTGCGCCCCTGGCGGGCAGCGGACGCGCCCGCCGTCCACCGCGCGTTCCAGGACCCGGCCCTGCACCGGTGGCATCTGCGGGCCGCCGACTCCGAGGACGAGGCCGGCCACTGGATCGATGAGTGGCGGCTGGCCTGGGCCGGGGAACGCGACGCGCAGTGGGCCGTCGTGGACGAGGACACCGACCGGCTGCTCGGCCGGGTCGCACTGCGCGAGATCGTGCTCGCCGAGGGTCTGGCGGAGGTCGCCTACTGGACCGTGGCCGACGCACGGGGCCAGGGGGTGGCCGCGCGGGCCACGGCGGCCCTCGCCGGCTGGGCCCTGGACGCGATCGGCTTCCACCGCCTGGAACTCACCCACGCCACCGCCAACGAGGCGTCCTGCCGGGTCGCCGTCAAGACCGGCTTCACCCTGGAGGGCACCAAGCGCAGCGCGGGACTCCACCGGGACGGCTGGCACGACATGCACCTGCACGCGCGGGTGCGGGGCGACCGGCCATAGCCCCGCGCCCCGCGCCCCGCGGCCCGTGGCCTGCGCGCCGTGGCCCGCGCCCCGCTGCCGGGCAGGCCGGGGACCGGCGGACGCGGGCGCGGACGTGCCGCCCTGCCTCGGCGCCCGCACGCCGAGCCGTACGCGCGACGGCTCCCCACGTCCGTGAGGACGCGGGGAGCGCGGTCGGCCGCTCGGAGCCGTGAGGGCGCGGGGGAGCGCGGTCGGCCGCCCCGGACCCGCCCGGCTCGGAGCTCCTGGCTCGGGCCGGTCGGCTCGGAGTGCTCGGCCCGAGCCGGTCGGTCAGGCCGCCGAGGCGGGCACCGGCTCGATCGTGGTCGCCGGGGCCTCCGCCCGCCTCCGGTACGTCCGCCAGGCCCCGCCCGCCGCGACCGTCACGGTCAGGAACAGCACCGTGAACCACCGGAAGTACCAGTGCCCGCCCGCCGGGTCGTACACCGCGGCGCGCGGCCAGGCGAGGTTGACGGTCATGAACAGGCCGTACACGAGCGCGAGCGCGTTGACGGGGACGCCCCAGCGGCCCAGGGAGAACAGCGGGGCGCCCGTCTCGTCGGTGCCGTGGACGGCGAACTCCCCGCGCAGCCGGCGTACCAGCAGGGGGCCGGTGACCATCGCGTAGGCCAGGTAGAGCATCACGATGCAGGTGGTGCCGATGGCCAGGAACGCCTCCGGGGAGGCGAAGTTCAGCAGCAGCAGGACCGCCGCGAGGACGCCCACGACCAGCGCGGGGCCACTGGGCATGCCGGTGCGCGGGTCGACCTTCGCCAGTCGGGCGGAGAAGGGCAGCCGGCCGTCGCGGGCCATCGAGAAGAGCATCCGGCAGGCCGCGGTCTGGATCGCCAGCGTCGCCACCGCGATCGCCACCACCACGTCGGCCAGCAGCAGCTTGCCGACGCCGTCGCCCAGGCTGCTGGTCAGGACGTAGCTGAGACCGTCCACCGCCAGATGCCCGTCGGTGAGGCTGGGCGCGGCGAGCAGCCCGCCGAGCACGATCAGCCCGCCGAGCAGGCCGGCCGCGCCGAGCGCGGTGAGGATCGTGCGGGGCGCGGTACGCCGGGGCTGATGGGTCTCCTCGCTCATCTCGCCCGCGCTGTCGAAGCCGATCATCACGTAGGCGGCCGTGAACGAGCCCACCAGCAGCGCGCCGAACAGGCCGTCCTGGGCGGCACCCGCGGTGTGGAAGGTGATGCCGGGGGAGCGTTCGGAGTGGGTGAGCAGCAGGACCACGATGAGGACCGCGCCGATGATCTCGGCGGTCACGCCGATCCGGTTGACCAGGGACATCACCCGGTTGTCGAGGATGTTCACCAGGGTCGTCAGGACCAGCAGGAGGACGCCGAGCAGCGCCGCGTTGGCCGCGCCGTCCGCGGACGTGGGAGCCGGGTCGGTGCCGATCAGCTGGAAGCCGGACCAGATGGCCGGGAGCACCATCTGCAGGGCCAGCGCCGCCGCGGCGACCACCACGATCTGCCCGATCACCATGATCCAGCCGGCGAACCAGCCGAAGGCGGCGTTCGACAGGCGTGAGGACCACTGGTAGATGGCGCCCGAGATCGGATAGCGGGCGGCGAGTTCCGCGAAGCAGGCGGCCACCAGCAACTGCCCTACCAGCACGGCAGGCCAGGCCCAGAAGAAGACGGGGCCGCCGAACGCGTACCCGAAGGCGAAGAACTGGAAGACGGTCGTCAGTACGGAGATGAAGGAGAACCCGGCGGCGAACGACGCGTACCGGCCGAGGCTGCGGTGCAGTTCCTGGCGGTAGCCGAACTCCGAGAGGGACTGGTCGGCGGGGGGCTTCGGGGGGTCGGGACGTACGTCGGAAGCGGCTGTGGTCGTCACGGCGGCACCTGCCTTGGGCACGTAATTCCTGTCGGGCGACAGAAATTAGGGACCGCTCGTTTCGTCCGCGTCACGCCGTCGTGTCCGGAGCGGGCCCAAGTCCTCACGCCCTCACGCCCTCGCGGCCGTTCACGGTGTGCGGGCGCCGGGACACGGCGAAGCGGCGGCCCCCGGGGGGGGCGCCCCGTCGCCGGACGGGGGTAACCCCCGGGGGGCGGAACCCAACAGGAGGGCGT
>NZ_JBEOWS010000085.1:0-28875 GCF_040296125.1 Streptomyces sp. NPDC002265
CGCGGGCTCCGACGAGCGCCTCGCCGCGCTGCTGCCGGCCGCGCTGGATCAGGTGATCACCCCACGGTTCGGCGCCTCGGCCGCGAGCGGGCGCGCATCGAGGCGCGCTCGGCCCTGCGCTGCATCCGGCGGGCGGTCACCAGGCGCATGGCCCGGCGTTCCTGCTCCGCCTCGTGCAGGCGGTCGTGCATATGCGCACGAGCCAAGGCTTCTGGGATGAGTTGCATCTCTCGGGTCCTGTTCTGACGCGAGCCGGTCGCGCCGCTGGTGGTGAAGTCTGGAGTCGCGGAGCCGGTGGGCTCGCTGGCGGACGTCTTCATCGGGGCCTGCTTCTGGGGGTCGTTCGTGAGGGGACGGTCGATGGTTCCTGCGATGTTCATGCCGTGACCGGGTTCTTGCGCGGGCGGCCACGCGGCCGCTTCCGGGCGACGACGACACCCTGGACGAACAGCTCGCCGCCCCAGACGCCCCAGGGCTCACGCCGCTCCTGGGCGCCGGCGAGGCAGGCCTCGATCAGCGGGCAGGTGCGGCACAGGGACTTGGCGTACTCCACGTCCGCCGGGGACTCGGCGAAGAAGACCTCCGGGTCGTAGGAGCGGCAGGGGACCGGCACGCCGAGGCTCTCGATGGCGTCGTCGAGCGCGGTGAGCGCAGTGAGCGGGGTGAGCGGGGTCAAGGTGGGGTCCTCCGTGAGGCCGGGCTTGGGGATCGCTTCGGAAGGCGGTACGGACGGGGCGTGCGCTTCGAGTTGCACGGCGGGTTTTCCTCGTCTGGTCGGTCCGGCTCTGTTGAACCGGCTGTCGGCGTGGTACCGGGTTCTTTTCTCTTGTCCCGAGGCCCCTTCGCTCCGTCGTCCCCGTTCGGGGACAAACAGAAGGGCCGCGGATCCCGGATGGGGTTCCGCGGCCCTGAAGGCGCCGGCCTGATCGACGATCAGGCTGGATCACTCCAGGGTTCTGGCCCACGGAAGGCCCACATCAGGTGGTGGTGCGTCGTCTGCTGCTTCCGGATTCCGGCACCGGTCGCCGTAAAGGCATAGGCCTTGGCCTGTGCCACTACTGCTGCTTCCAGTGCCTCGATCGGTCGCTCGCTGCGTTCGCGGACGGGAAGACCCGCGAGGGACAGGGAGGTGGCCGGACGCTCGACACGAATGCCGGACGCACCGGTGCCCAGGTTGGAGACGCCGAGCACGCATGCGGAGACGACCGAGGGATCGGTCATTTTCACGGTGCTGGTGGAGCTGGTGTTGATGCTGATCACTGGAATCGCCTCCTCTCGGCGTCTTGGGGGACCGGGGTGTGAGCCCAGTCCGACGGATATGTAAGTACAGCACGGAATCGGGGCCTTCGAGAAGGCCTCCGTCCCCGTGCCTAAGAACCTATGGGGATTGCTGGGGCGTGCGCAAACTATTTTTTCGACGAGTTCGCATCAGTCCCCGCCGTTGTCCCCACCGGGCTCCCGGCCTGCGCAGATGGCCAGGACATCGGCCCCGTAGCGGTTGAGCTTGCGGGTCCCGACGCCCGGGATCCGCGCGAGGTCGCCCGGTTCGTCGGGGGCGGCCTCGGCGATCGCCATCAGCGTCTTGTCCGTGAAGACACAGAACGCCGGTTGTCCACTGCTGCTCGCCTGCACCCCACGCCACTCGCGCAGTCGCTCGTAGAGGCCCTCGTCCATGTCGGAGGGGCAGTCCTCACAGCGCATCAGCTTCATCTCGCCGGCGTCGGTCAGGGTGCGCCCGCAGACCCGGCAGCGGGCCGGGGTGCGCTGTGTCCGGCGCGGGACGGCGGTCTGTCCCCCGCCGGTGAAGCCGCGTTCGATGCCGCCTGCGCCGCCCTGCCCGGCACGTCCGGCCGTGCTGCCCGAACCGGGGCGCAGCCCGTCGAGGAACCGGCTGGGCCTGCGGCCGGCCCGTCCGCCCGGGGAACGCGACAGCGACCAGGAGACGTGCAGATGCTCGCGGGCTCGGGTGACACCGACGTAGAGCAGGCGGCGCTCCTCCTCGATCTGCTCGTCGGTCCTGGCGTAGGTGATCGGCATCATGCCCTCGGCGACACCGACCAGGAAGACGACATCCCACTCGAGGCCCTTGGCCGAGTGCAGGGAGGCGAGGGTGACGCCCTGCACGGTGGGGGCGTGCTGGGCGTTCGCCCGTTCGTCGAGCTCGGCGACGAGGTCGCTCAGGGTGGCGCCGGGCTTGGCGGCGGCGAAGTCCTGGGCGAGGTTCACCAGGGCGGCCAGCGACTCCCAGCGTTCCCGGACGGCGCCGGAGCCGGCCGGGGGCCGCACGGTCCAGCCCTCGCCGGACAGCACGGCACGCACCTGGGACGGCAGGTCGACGGCGTCGTCGAGGAGGGAGTCGTTGCCGCCGAAGCGGGCCGCGCCGCGCAGGGCGACGCCCGCCTTGCGGACCTCGGGACGGTCGAAGAACCGCTCGGCGCCGCGTAGCTGGTAGGGCACGCCGGCGTCGGCGAGGGCCTGCTCGTACGTCTCCGACTGGGAGTTGGTGCGGAAGAGGACGGCGATCTCGCCGGCCGGGACGCCGGCACCGATGAGGTCGCGGATGCGGCGGGCGGCGCCCTCGGCCTCGGCGGGCTCGTCGGTGTACTCGGTGTAGAGGGGCTCAGGTCCGGGGGCGCGCTGGGAGACCAGTTCGAGGCGGTGGTCGGCGGCGCGGCCTCGGGCCTGGGCGAGCAGGCCGTTGGCGAGGTGGACGACCTGGGGGGTGGAGCGGTAGTCGCGCACCAGTTTCACGACGGTTGCGCCGGGGTGGTGGGTGCGGAAGTCCAGCAGGTGGTCGGGGGTCGCCCCGGTGAAGGAGTAGATCGTCTGGCTGGCGTCGCCGACCACGCAGAGGTCGTCGCGGTCGCCGAGCCACAGCTCCAGCAGACGCTGCTGGAGGGGGCTGACGTCCTGGTACTCGTCCACGACGAAGTGCTGGTACTGGGCCCGGACCTGCTCGGCGATGTCGCGGCGGTCCTGGAGGACGGCGACGGTCAGCAGCAGGACGTCCTCGAAGTCGATGACGCCGCGGTCGCGCTTGAGGTCCTCGTAGGCGGCGTAGAGCTGGGCGATCTCGGCGGGGGCGCGAGGCGCCTCGCGGCCGGCCCTGGCAGCGGCCGCCGCGTAGTCGGCTGGGACGGTCTGGGTGACCTTGGACCACTCGATCTCGGCGGTGGTGTCGCGCAGCTCGCCCCGGTCCAGACGGATGCGGCAGGCGGCGGCCGCGTCGGCGACGAGCTGGACCTTGCGGTCGACCAGCCGGGGCATGGAGCCACCGATCGCTTTCGGCCAGAAGTATTGGAGCTGACGCAGGGCGGCGGAGTGGAAGGTGCGGGCCTGGACCCCGGCGGCACCGAGCTGACGCAGCCGGCCGCGCATCTCTCCGGCGGCCCGGTTGGTGAAGGTGACGGCGAGCACGCTGGAGGGCTGGAGGATGCCCGCCCGGACGCCGTAGGCGATGCGGTGGGTGATGGCCCGGGTCTTGCCAGTGCCCGCGCCTGCCAGCACGCACACCGGTCCGTGCAGGGCGGTCGCGACCTCGCGCTGCTCGGGGTCGAGCCCGTCGAGCACCGCGTCGGCCGAGTCCGGTACCTGCGGGAAGAGTGTGGAGTGCGTTGCTGGTGTCACATGGCCATGCTGCCAGGTCGCCCGGGACGGGTGCGCCGGTTGTCCACAGGCGGGCCCTCGCGGTCGTACTAATGCGGCAGGCATCACGTCCCCGTCGGCCGCCGAGCGGGAATGGTGACCTCTTCACGTACGTTCACCCCCTGCGATCACCCGTCCCCCGAACGCCGAAGGAGCACGAGAGACATGCCGGGCACTGTGACGATGTACAGCACCACGTGGTGCGGCTACTGCACGCGGCTGAAGAGCCAGCTGGACCGTGAGGGCATCACGTACAACGAGATCAACATCGAGCACGACCCGGACTCCGCGGCATTCGTGGAGAAGGCGAATGGCGGAAACCAGACGGTCCCGACCGTCCTGGTGGTGCCCGCCACGGGTGGCACCGAGGTCGTCATGACGAACCCGAGCCTCGCCCAGGTCAAGCAGGCGCTCGGCGCCTGACCCGCGAACGACGCGGCCCCCGACGACCCTCACGGCCGATCGGGGGTTCTGCGTATCCCGCGGGGTGTCCCATGTGCCTCTCGCCCGCTCCGGATGCCTGCCCGCCGCCCGGTTGTCAGACCCTCCGTCTACCGTGCGGGGCATGGACATGAACGACCCGCAGGACGTGGCCGCAGCGTTCTGGGCCCAGATGCTCGGCTTCACGATCAGCGAGGAGCCGCCCCCGCCGGACACCCCGCTGGGCCGGGTGCGCGCCTTCGTCGCCGAGCACGGCCAGGACGCGCTCAGGGACGAACACATCCGGGCCGCGATCGAGGGACGCCCCCTGCTCCCCTGAGAGGGGCCGCCCCCTGCTCCCTGGAGCCGCCTCAGACGAAGCTGCGCGTCGGCAGTGGCTTGCCGTACCAGAGTTCGATCAGACGGGCCGCGATCGAGATGCCGTACGGGGGCAGCACCTCGCCGGTCTCGAAGGCGGCGGTCAGTTCGTCGCGCGAGAACCAGCGGGCCTCGTGGATCTCGTCGCCGTCGACCTCGATCTCGGTGGACGTGGCGTACGCCTTGAAGCCCAGCATGAGGCTGGACGGGAACGGCCAGGGCTGGCTGGCCACGTACTCGACCCGGCCGACGAGGATGCCGACCTCCTCGAGAACCTCGCGGCGCACGGACTGCTCGATGGACTCGCCGGGCTCGACGAACCCGGCCAGCGTCGAGAAGCGGCCCTCGGGCCAGTGCACCTGGCGCCCGAGCAGGATCCGGTCGTCCTCGTCGGTGACCGCCATGATCACGGCGGGGTCGGTGCGCGGGTAGTGCTCGGCACCGCACGCCTGGCAGCGGCGGATGTGGCCGGCCGCGGCGATGACCGTGCGCTCGCCGCAGCGGGAGCAGAAACGGTGGGTGCGCTGCCAGTTCTCCAGGCCGACCGCGTGCACCATGAGGCCCGCGTCCCGGGGGGACAGCAGCAGACCGGCCTCGCGCAGCCCGGCGGGGCGGGCGGACTGGTCGATACGGCCGGGCAGGCCGTCCTTCTGGAGCGCGAAGTAGCTGACGCCGTCCTCGTCGGTGCCCAGGAAGTAGCGGTGCGCCTCGGTGAGCGGAGCCTCGAACGACGGCGTCATGACGATCTCGGTGCGCCCGTCGGACGTCTCGTCGATGAGGACCTGGCCGCCGGAGACCACGAAGCAGCGGGTCGTGGGGTGGCTCCACGCCGCCGCGAGCCAGGCTTCGTCGAGTCGGTGGTGGGCGGCCCGGTCGATGCCGCTGGGCGCGGCGAGCGAGATGGGTCGGTCGGCGGTGTGGTCGGTCCAGGTGGTCACAGGTGCTTCCATCTCCCCCGGTGGAACGGTTCGTTTCGGCGGGCGGTTCAGCGGAACGTGCGGCAGAAGGTGACCGGGTCCGGCGGGGCTTCCGGCTGCGTGGCGGTTTCTCCAGTGTGCCCCTCGCGCGGTCCCCTGCCGGAGAGCGCACGGCGGTCAGGGCGCATGGCGCCAGTTCTGCGCGAGGTCGCCCCAGAGGTACGCGCTGGTCTCGACGCCCTTGAGGAGCAGATCGAGTTCGACCTTCTCGTTCGGGGCGTGCCAGCCGTCCGAGGGGACGGAGATGCCCAGGAAGAGCACGGGGGCGCCGAGCACTTCCTGAAGGTCGGCGGCCGGACCCGAACCGCCCTCGCGGGTGAAGCGGACGGGCTTGCCGAAGGCGCGGCCCATGGCGCGCACGACGGACTGCAGGGCCGGGTGGTCCAGCGGGGTCAGACAGGGGCGGGTGGCCGCGCCGAACGTGATCTCGCAGCGGATCCCGGCGGGCACCTGCTCGGCGGCCCAGGCGCGGACGGCCTTCTCGATGTGGTCCGGGTCCTGGCCCGCGACCAGCCTGAACGACAGTTTCACCAGCGCCGCGGACGGGACGATCGTCTTGCTGCCGGGGCCCTGGTAGCCGCCGCCGATGCCGTTGACCTCGGCGGTGGGGCGCGCCCAGATGCGCTCCAGGGTGGTGTGCCCCGCCTCGCCGTGCAGGGCGTGCGACTTGGCGGTGCGCAGCCACTGCCCCTCGTCGAAGGGCAGCTCGGCGAAGAGCTGCCGCTCGCGCTCGGTGAGTTCGACGATGCCGTCGTAGAACCCGGGCACCGCCACGCGCGCGTGCTCGTCGTGCAGGGCGGCGACCAGCCGGGCGACGGCGGTGGCCGGGTTGGGCACGGCGCCGCCGAAGGAGCCGGAGTGGATGTCCTGGTCGGGTCCGTACAGCCGGATCTCGCACTCGGCGAGGCCGCGCATACCGGTGCACACCGTGGGAGTGTCCTCGGCCCACATGCCCGTGTCGGAGACGATCACGGCGTCGGCGGACAGCCGGTCCGCCCGTTCCTCGACGAGAGCGCGGAAGTTCGGCGAGCCGGACTCCTCCTCGCCCTCGATCAGCAGCTTGAGGTGGACGGCAGGGGCGGTCCGGCCGGTGTCCGCGAGGTGGGCGCGGACACCGAGTGTGTGGAAGAACACCTGCCCCTTGTCGTCGGCCGCCCCGCGCGCGTAGAGGCGGTTGTCGCGTACGACGGGCTCGAAGGGGTCGCTGTCCCAGCCGTCCTCGCGGGCGGCGGGCTGCACGTCGTGATGGCCGTAGACCAGGACGGTGGGTGCCTCGGGGTCCTCGGCGGGCCACTCGGCGTAGACGGCCGGAGCGCCCGCGGTCTCCCAGACCTCGGTGGTCGGGAAGCCGGTCTCGCGGAGCTTCGCGGCGAGCCAGTCGGCGCTGCGCCGTACATCGTGCGCGTGGTCGGGCTGGGCCGACACGGACGGGATACGCAGCCATTCGGTGAGAGCGGCGAGGAAGGCGGCGCGGTGCTGCTCGATGTACGTACGGACGGCGCTGTCCGGGGTCTGGCTCATGTTCACGAGCCTATAGGCACTCAGTGACATCCCGGTTGGGCGTTTCGTCACACGGACGGCTCCTCGGCCAACAGACGCTCCAGCGCGGCCCGGTCGGGGAGCCGGTCGGGCCGTACGACCTCGCCGTCCCGGACGTACAGGAAGGCGGCGGTGACGGACTCCAGGGGCACGCCCTGCTGCTCGGCCCAGGCGAGCCGGTACAGGGCCAGCTGGAGCGGATCGGCGGTGCGGGTGCGGCTGGTCTTCCAGTCGACGATCTCGTACGTCGTCCCCTCGGCGCCGCGGTGCCGGTAGACGGCGTCGATACGGCCCCGCACGACGCGTCCGCCGAGGGTGAGCTGGAACGGGGTCTCGACGCGGTAGGGCGTGCGGTGTGCGTAGTCGGTGCGCTCGAAGGCGTCCTTGAGCGCCTGGAGGTCGTGCTCGTCGGCGATGTCGTGTTCGCCGCCGGGCAGTTCATCGGGTTCCGGCATGGGCAGCGTCAACTCTTCGAAGCGCGCCTCCACCCAAGCGTGGAAACGGGTGCCCCGGCGCGCGGCCGGTTGTGGGGGGCGCGGCATGGGGCGCGCGAGTTCCTGGGCGAACCCGTCCGGGTCGGCGGCCAGGCGCAGCAGCTGGGACGCGGTGAGCGTCATGGGCAGCGGGACGTCCCTGACGCTCTGCCGGGCGCGCAGCAGCTCGTCGGTGAGGGCGCCGAGGTCACGGTCCCAGGAGGCGACGGCACGGGCTTCCTCCGGGGTGAGGTGGACGCGCTCCGGGAGCCCGTCGTACCCGGGAGCCACTCGGTGCCCGGCCTGCGCGGATTCCGGGGCGGTCGCCTGGTGCGGGACCGTCGGGCGGTCCGCGGGCGTGGGACGGCTCGCGGGCACAGGGCGGTCGGTGGCCAGTGACTCCCAGTCCGGGGTGTCCTCGTCGAAGGGGTCGCCGTCGAAGGGGTCGCCGCCCTCGTGGAGGGGTGCGTGGTCGTCGTAGGGAGGTTCCTCGAGGAAGGACGGCTCGTCGGCCTCCGGCAGGTCTGGCAGGGCGGGCCAGTCCGGGTCGTCGGCGGTGTCGGGGTCGTGCGCGGCGGCGGGGTGGCCGTCCCCGCGCGAGGCGAGGACCTCCAGCCCGGCGAGGACCGTCTCCGCGGCCGCACGGCGGCGGGCGAGGGCGGCCTCGTCGAGAGGGAGGGGCCACACCTGGTCGGCGGTCGCCCGGTGCAGGGCCGGGTTCTCCTCGTCCTCCCCGGGCTCGTCCACCCAGGCCTCGATCTCGCCGTGCCCGGCCACGCAGTGGTCGTACAGGGCCTGGAGGAAGCCGGACGGGCCGCGGGGCTTCTTCTGGGTGGGGCCCCACCAGTGGCCGGAGCCGAGCAGCAGGGAACGGGGGCGGGTGAGGGTGACGTACCCGAGGCGGAGTTCCTCGGTGTGCTGGTGCTCCTTCATGGCCTCGTGGAAGGCCTTCATCCCGCGGGAGTCCCAGGAGTCGATGTCAGGCAGGGTGTCGGCGTCGCCGCGCAGCTCGTGCGGCAGCACCTTCCCCTGGGCGGTCCACTTCTCCCGGCCCCGGTCGCTGGGGAAGGCCCCCGTGACCAGGCCGGGGACCGCGACGACATCCCACTCCAGCCCCTTGGAGCGGTGTGCGGTGAGCACCTTGACGGTGTTCTCGCCGCCGGGAAGGGCGTTGTCGAGGCCCTTCTCGTACTGGGCGGCGGTGCGCAGGAAGCCGAGGAAGGCCAGCAGGGAGGCCTCGCCGTCCCCCGCGGCGAAGGCGGCGGCGACGTCGAGGAAGTTCGACAGGGTCTCACGGCGGCGGGCGGCCAGGGCGTGCGGGGACGCCGACAGCTCCACCTCCAGGCCGGTGACGGCGAGGACGCGGTGCAGCACGTCCATGAGCGGATCGGACAGGGAGCGGCGCAGCTCGCGCAGCTCGCCGGCGAGACGGGCGAACCGTACGCGCGCGTCGGGCGAGAAGGGCAGCCCGTCGTCGTCCCCGGCGCCGTTGAGCGGTGTCTCCAGGAACGTGTCGAGGGCGTCCGCGAGCGATGTCACCTCGGCGGGGTCGACCCCCTCGACGGCCTCGGCGAGCCTGCGGTCGGGGTCGTCGTCGGCGCCCACGCGCGTGTGGGAGACCAGCAGCCGGGCCCGCCGGCCGAGGAGGGCGAGGTCGCGCGGGCCGATGCGCCAGCGCGGACCGGTCAGCAGCCGGACCAGCGACGCGTTGGCTCCCGGGTCCTGGAGGACCTCGCAGACGGCCACGAGGTCGGCGACCTCGGGCAGGTGCAGCAGCCCGGACAGGCCGACCACCTCGACGGGCACGTCCCGGGCGACGAGGGCGCCCTGGATCAGGGCGAAGTCGCCGGCCGTACGGCACAGGACGGCGATCTCGCCGGGAGCCGTCCCGGTCCGTACGAGGTGGGCCAGGGAGTCGGCGAGCCAGTCGATCTCCTCGGCGTGGGTGCCCAGCAGGGCGCAGCGGACCGTGCCGTCGCGTTCGGCGCCGGGGGCCGGGCGCAGCGCCTCCACGCCCGCGTGCATGGCACGCAGCGGCTCGGCGAGGCCGTTGGCGAGATCGAGGAGGCGGCCACCGCTGCGGCGGTTCTCGCTGAGGGCCTGGCGGGTGGCGGGGCGGCCGTCGGCGTGGGAGAAGTGCTCGGGGAAGTCGTCGAGGTTGGCGACGGAGGCACCGCGCCAGCCGTAGATCGCCTGGCAGGGGTCGCCGACGGCGGTCACCGGATGGCCGGTGCCGCCGCCGAACAGACCCGAGAGCAGGATTCGCTGGGCCACCGACGTGTCCTGGTACTCGTCGAGGAGCACCACGCGGAACTCGTCGCGCAGCACGCGGCCCACCTCGGGAAGCAGGGCCAGCCGGGCCGCGTGGGCGATCTGGTCGCCGAAGTCGAGCACGTCGCGCTCGCGCTTGGCGGCCCGGTAGCGCAGCACCAGGCCGGCCAGCTCGCGGCGGGCGGCGGCCGTCTCGGGGACCTTGCGCAGCTCCGCGTTGGTGAGCTTGGCGCTCTCCAGGGTGCGCAGCAGTCCGGTGTCCCAAGCGCGCAGGTCCTCGGGGCTCACGAGGTGCTCGGCGAGCTCGCCGTCGAGGGTGAGCAGGTCGCCGACCAGGTCGGCGAAGGAACGGGTGAGCGCGGGGTAGGTGCCCGGGGCCTCGCGCAGCACGCGGGCGGCGAGCTGGTAGCGGGTGGCGTCGGCGAGGAGGCGGGTGGTCGGTTCGAGTCCGATGCGCAGGCCGTGGTCGGTCAGGAGACGGCCGGCGAAGGAGTGGTACGTGGAGATCACGGGCTCGCCCGGTGGGTGGTCCGGGTCGATGACGTCGGGATCCGTGACGCCCGCCTTGACCAGTGCCTTGCGCACGCGCTCGGCGAGTTCACCGGCGGCCTTGTTGGTGAAGGTCAGGCCGAGGACCTGCTCGGAGGCGACCTGGCCGGTGCCGACCAGCCACACCACACGTGCGGCCATCACCGTCGTCTTGCCCGACCCGGCTCCGGCCACGATGACCTGCGGGGCGGGCGGTGCGGTGATGCAGGCCGTCTGCTCCGGGGTGAACGGGATGCCGAGGAGCTCTTTGAGCTGCTCGGGGTCGGTGATGCTGGCTGGCACGTCAAAGAGGCTAGCCGTGGGCACCGACAGCGGAGGCCAGATCGGCGCTCGGACGAGCACGAAGCGCAGGTCAGCACGGGTGGTGCGGTGCGTCACAGAGCGGCCGCGCGGTGCGTCGCGCCGCCTGCGATGCGGTGCGTCACAGCAGCTGTGCGGTACTCGGGGTGTGGTGCGGTACTCGGGGAGCGGCGCCGCGCCCTGGGTGTGGCGCCGCACGGTGGTCGGTGGCCCGGTGCGCGGGCGTGGGTCACTCGATCACGTGCCGGCCCTCCGGGCGCGCGCTGCACGAGGCCTGGAAGGAACAGTGCGTGCAGTGCTGGCCCGCGGTGGGGGTGAAGCGTTCGTCGAGGACCTTGCCGGCGGCCGTGGCCAGCAGGTCTCCCACCCACTCCCCCTCCGGCCCCGCCAACGACTCCTGCGCCTGCACCTTGGGCAGGCTCTCGCCGCCGTCCCGTTTCGCGGCGCCCTGGCGCAGCTGGACGAGTTCGGCGCCGCCCGGCTCGGGACGGGCACCGGCGAAGGCGTCGTCCACCGCGCCCTCGCGGACGGCGAGCTGGTAGACGGCGAGCTGGGGATGGCGGGCCACCTCGGCCGCACTGGGTGTCTGCTTGCCGGTCTTGAAGTCGACGACGTAGGCGCGGCCCTCCGCGTCGCTCTCGACGCGGTCCATCTGGCCGCGGATGCGCACTTCGTAGTCGCCCGCCCCGAGGGTGACGTCGAAGTCGTGCTCGCTCGCCACCGGTGTACGCCCGGCGCGGTCCATGACGTGCCACTTCAGGAAGCGTTCGAGCGCCACGCGCGCGTTCTCCTTCTCCTGCGCCGACTTCCAGGGCGCGTCGAAGGCGAGCGCGTTCCACACCGAGTCGAGGCGCTCCATGAGGACGTCGAGGTCGGCCGGGGTGTGCCCGGAGGCGACCTCGTCGGCGAGGACGTGCACGACGTTGCCGAAGCCCTGCGCGGCACTCGCGGGCGTGTCGGCCTTCACCTCGCGGCCCAGGAACCACTGGAGGGCGCAGGTGTTGGCGAGCTGGTCGAGGGCGCTGCCGGACAGCACGACGGGATGGTCGCGGTTGCGCAGCGGCACCTTGCTCTCGGTCGGCTCGAACATGCCCCACCAGCGGTAGGGGTGCGCGGACGGCACCAGCGGCCGGCCGTCGTCGTCGGCGAGGGCGGCGAGCCGGGCCAGCCGGTCGGCGGCGGCCTCCCTGAGCGCCTCGGAGACCCGCGGGTCCACGGTCGTGGCGCGCAGTTCGGCGACGAGCGCGGCGACGGACAACGGGCGGCGGGGGCGACCGGTGACGTCCCTCGGCTCCACACCGAGCTCGGTGAGGAAACGGGAGGGCTGGTCGCCGTCGTCGGCGGGGGCCTTCACCGCGGTGACGACGAGGCGTTCCCTCGCGCGCGTGGCGGCCACGTAGAACAGCCGTCGTTCCTCGGCGAGGAGCGCGCCGGGGGTGAGCGGTTCGGCGAGTCCATCACGACCGATGCGGTCGGCCTCCAGCAGGGAGCCGCGGCGGCGCAGGTCCGGCCACAGTCCCTCCTGGACGCCGGCCACGACGACCAGGCGCCATTGCAGGCCCTTGGAGCGGTGCGCGGTCATCAGCCGGACGGCGTCGGGGCGCACGGCGCGACGGGTGAGCGTGTCGGCGGCGATGTCCTCGGCCTCGATCTCCTCCAGGAAGTTCAGCGCGCCCCGGCCCCCGGTGCGCTGCTCCGCGCGCGCGGCGGTCGCGAACAGCGCGCACACGGCGTCCAGGTCACGGTCGGCGTTGCGGCCGGCCGCTCCGCCGCGGCGCGCGGACCGTTCCAGACGGCCGGGCCACGGTGTGCCCTCCCACAGGTCCCACAGCGTTTCTTCGGCGCTTCCGCCGCCCGCGAGCCGCTCCCGGGCCTTCCTCAGGAGCGCGCCGAGTCGCTGTGCGCCGCGGGCGTACGCCGGGTCGTGCGCCACCAGACGTTCGGGCTCGGCGAGCGCCCGCGCGAGCAGTTCGTCGGAGGGCGGCGGCACGGGGTTTCCCGCCGCCCGCTCCTCCTCGCGCAGCGCCCGTCCGAGGCGGCGCAGGTCGGCCGCGTCCATCCCGCCGAGCGGGGAGGTGAGCAGGGTCAGCGCGGCTTCGGTGCCCAGCCAGCAGGCATCCGCACCCGTCTCGGGCCCGGACTCCGCTTCCGCCCCCTCGCCCTCGCCCGATGCCGACTCCGATGCCGACTCCGGCTCCGGCTCCGAACCCGGCTCCCGGCCCTGTTCCTGCTTCTGCTCCTGCTTCTGCTCCTGCTCCTGCTCCTGCTCCTGCTCCTGCTCCTGCTCCTGCTCCTGCTCCTGCTCCTGCTCCTGGAGATCGTCCGTGTGTACGTCGTGCACGTCGCCGCCGCGTCCCGCGGCCTCCGCCGCCGCCACCGTCCGCAGCGCCGTCAGCAGCGGAGCCACCGCCGGCTCGTGCCGCAGCGGAAGGTCGTCGCCGTCGATGTCGAGCGGGACGCCCGCGGCCGTGAGGGCACGGCGGACGGACGGGATGACGCGTGCGCCGGCGCGCACCAGCACCGCCATCTCGGCCCACGGCACACCGTCCTCCAGATGCGCTCTGCGCAGGATGTCGGCGATGTTGTCCAGCTCGGTGCCGGCCGTCGGATACGTGTAGACCTCGACCCGCCCGCCCTCGTGGACCGCGGTGAGCTCGCGGTGGGCGCGCACCTTCTCCGCCGGAAGGCGGGTCAGCGGCATCCGGCGGGTCAGCAGCCGGGTGGCGGCCAGCAGTGCGGCACCGGAGCGGCGGGATGTGCGCAGGACCTCGACCGGGGCCGGGTGGCCGCCGGCCTGCGGAAAGGTCCGGGGGAAGTCGAGGATGCCGCTCAGGTCCGCGCCCCGGAAGGCGTAGATCGACTGGTCGGGGTCGCCGAACGCGACCAGGGTGCGGCCGCCGCCGGCGAGGGCGTGCAGCAGCCGGACCTGGGCCGGATCGGTGTCCTGGTACTCGTCCACGAAGACCGCGTCGTACTGCGTGGCGAGCCGCCCGGCGGTCTCGGGACGGCGGGCGAGGAGCACCGCGCGGTGGACCAGCTCCGCGTAGTCGAGCACGCCCTGGAGGTCGAGGACGTCGAGGTACTCGGCGAGGAAGGCGGCCGCCGCCCGCCAGTCGGGGCGGCCGATGCGGCGGGCGAAGTCCTCCAGGGCCCCGGGTCCCAGGCCGAGCTCACGGCTGCGGGCGAGAACCGCGCGGACCTCGTCGGCGAAACCGCGGGTGGTCAGACAGGCGCGCAGTTCGTCCGGCCAGCGCACATGGGCGAGGCCGAGCCGCTCCAGGTCGACCTGCCCGGCCAGCAGCCCGCGGACGGCGACGTCCTGCTCGGGGCCGGAGAGCAGGCGCATCGGCTCCACGAAGAGCTCACTGTCCTGGTGGGCGCGGATCAGGGCGTAGCAGAAGGAGTGGAAGGTGGTCGCCTGCGGCGCGCGGGCGGCGCCGACCCGCTGTGCCATGCGGTCCCGCAGATCGACGGCGGCCTTGCGGCTGAAGGTGAGCACCAGGATGCGCGCGGGGTCGTCGCCCCGGGCGACCCGGGCCGCCACGGACTCGACGAGGGTGGTGGTCTTGCCGGTGCCCGGACCGGCGAGGACGAGCAGTGGTCCGCTGGTGTGGTCAACCACGGCGCGCTGGGCAGCGTCCAGTCGAGGAGGCTGCGGTCGCGCCGGCGGGGTACGGACCAGTCGGTAAGCGCCACGACTCCCCTGCCGCACGGGGTGCGGCAGGTGTTCGGTGGAGAAAGAGGAGCTCACGTGGTTCGCCGGTCCTGGTGGGTGTGCTGGGGGCTGTCGCTGTCGGCGCGGGACGCCGTCGCGACGGTGGTCGTCGGGTCACGGGCGGGCGCCTCACGCGTGGCGGGCGGTGTCCGCGGGGTGAGGGGGACGCGTGCAGGCGACGCTACGCCGACGGATGCCGCGGAAGCAGGGCTTCCTGTTCTTCCCGCACAGCGTTCGCGACCCTCGCGGCCCGTGCGCCGCGCACGCCCCTCGCCTCACGAACGTACGGCATGCGGCGGGCGTGCCCGGCCTCCCTCGTACGGGCCACGGGTTTCCCCCGGGCCACTGCCGTGGCGGAAGCTGTCAGATGTGACCATCCGCACGTTCACCGCCGTCCCAGCGCGCCTGCCGCAGGTCGACGCGTGGCACATGGCCCTGTGCGGCCCGGCTCGCCGCCTTCAGCGGTGTTCCCTCCGCGTGGTAGTGGTCGAGCGCCCGCAGTTCGTGGCCGGGCAGCAGGACACCGTCGGCGCGCACGACACGCCACCACGGCGCGGCTCCGCCGTAGAGGGACATCACCCGGCCGACCTGGCGCGGACCCCCCTCCTCCAGCCATTCGGCGACGTCCCCGTAGGTCATGACACGTCCGGGTGGGATCAACTCGGCGACCTCGAGGACCCGCTCGGCGTACTCCGGCAGCGCGTCCGCGTACTCCGGGTGGGCGTCCTCCGGAAGGCTCTGCTCGCTCATTCGTCCCATCCTGCCGCATCCCACCGACAGTGCGACGGTCTCGCGACCATGCGTGACTCTCGCCCTCGGACGAGGCTTGAGGCAGACTGTGCGCCCTCACATTTGCACCCTGATGCCCCCGTGTGTCGGTGCGGCGTGCCACCATCGTGCGGGCGGTGAACCGGTGATACGAGACCAAGAAGAGATGATGAAGCAGCAGGGTGTGCACCCCGAGGACGCGGAGGGCACCTCTGGCGCTGCGTCGCGCCCGGACACCGCCGACGCGTACCGGAAGCAGGCGGACGACGCCGACGGCGGCGACAGCGCGGGGGCGGCCGGTAGGCGGCCCGCCGCGGACCATGACCGGGACGAGGCCCACGCCGACGCGGTCGAGGGCGACGAACCGCTGCTCCCCGCGCGCGTGCACCGCCCCTCCGACCTCATGCGGCTGCTGGTCGGCGTGCTCGCCGTCGTCGTCCTGCTGGCGGTCTCCGCATTCGCACACGGGACGACCTCGGGGCTCGAACAGGACATCAACAAGGGCACCGGCCAGGCACCCGATCTGCTGATCAAAATCGCGGGGCTGGCGTCCAGCATCGCGATCCTTCTGGTGCCGGTCGCCTTCGCGATCGAGCGGCTGATCAAGCGGGACGGGCTGCGCATCGCCGACGGCGTGCTGGCGGCGGTCCTCGCGCACGGGGTGACCCTCGCCACCGACCTGTGGGTCGCCAAGGGCGCTCCCGGTTCGATCCAGGATGCGCTCACCCAGCCCTCCCCCGGCGACATCCATGCCCTGACCGACCCAGTGCACGGCTATCTCGCCCCCGTCATCGCGTACATGACGGCCGTCGGCATGTCCCGCAGACCGCGCTGGCGCTCCGTGCTGTGGATCGTGCTGCTCCTCGACGCGTTCTCCATGCTGGTCACCGGCTACACGACCCCGTTCTCGATCATCCTGACGGTGCTGATCGGCTGGACCGTGGCCTACGGAACGCTCTACGCGGTCGGTTCGCCGAACGTCCGTCCCACCGGGCGGACGCTGATGGCAGGGCTGCGGACCGTCGGCTTCCACCCGGTCAGCGCGGCCCGCGAGGACGTCTCCGAGACCACGGAGAACGGCGACCGCGGACGGCGCTACTTCGTCACCCTGGAGGACGGCCCGCCGCTGGACGTCACGGTGGTCGACCGGGAACAGCAGGCACAGGGCTTCTTCTACCGTGCCTGGCGCAACCTGACGCTGCGCGGCTTCGCCACCCGCAGCAGTCTCCAGTCGCTGCGCCAGGCGCTGGAGCAGGAGGCACTGCTCGCGTACGCGGCCATCGCCGCCGGCGCCAATGCGCCCAAGCTGATCGCGACCTCCGAACTCGGCCCCGACGCCGTGATGCTCGTCTACGAGCACACCGGCGGGCGCACCCTCGACTCGCTGGCCGACGAGGAGATCACCGACGAGCTGCTGCACCACACCTGGCACCAGGTGCAGGCACTTCAGTCGCGGCGCATCGCGCACCGCCGGCTGTCGGGCGAGGCGATTCTGGTGGATCGTTCCGGCAAGGTCATCCTCACCGATCTGCGCGGTGGTGAGATCGCGGCCGGCGATCTGCTGCTGCGCATGGACGTCGCCCAGCTCGTGACCACGCTCGGACTGCGGGCGGGCGCGGAGCGCGCGGTCGCCTCGGCGGTGGGCGTCCTCGGCCCCGACGCCGTCGCCGACTGTCTGCCGATGCTCCAGCCCATCGCGCTGACCCGCTCCACGCGCGCGACGCTGCGGAAACTGGCCCGGGAGCGCGCGCACCGCGAACGCGAGGCGGTCCTGGAGGCGTCCCGGCAGGCCAAGCAGGACCGCCTGGAGGCGGCCGGTGACGACGCCGTGCCCGCGGTGTCCGACAAGCAGGACAAGAAGACCGTACGAGCGGAGCAGCGAGCCGAGAAGAGAGCCATCGACGAGGCTCTGGAGGAGGCGCGCGAGGAGGATCTGCTCACCCAGATCCGGCACCAGGTGCTGCGGATCAGACCGCAGGCACCGGTCGAGCCGGCCCGTCTCGAACGGGTACGGCCCCGCACTCTGATCAGCTTCATCGCGGGCGCCATCGGTGCCTACTTCCTGCTGACGCAGCTCACCCACATCGAGTTCGCGACCGTGTTCTCCGACGCCCAGTGGGGCTGGGTCGTCGCGGCGGTGCTGTTCTCGGCGTTGAGCTATGTGGCCGCGGCGATGAGCCTACTCGGGTTCGTGCCGGAGCGGGTGCCGTTCCTGCGGACCGTGGCGGCCCAGGTGGCCGGGTCCTTCGTGAAGATCGTGGCTCCGGCCGCGGTGGGCGGTGTCGCCCTCAACACACGGTTCCTGCAACGGGCGGGGGTGCGGCCCGGACTCGCGGTGGCGAGCGTGGGCGCGTCGCAGCTGTTCGGGCTCGGCTGCCACATCCTGATGCTGCTGTCCTTCGGTTATCTGACCGGCACCGAGAAGACGCCGTCGCTGTCGCCGTCCCGGACGGTCATCGCGGGTCTGCTGACGGTGGCGGTGCTCGTGCTGGTGGTGACCTCGGTACCGCTCCTGCGGAAGTTCATCGTCACGCGCGTGAGGTCACTGTTCGCCGGAGTCGTGCCGCGCATGCTGGACGTGCTCCAGCGGCCGCAGAAGCTGGTCACCGGCATCGGCGGCATGCTGCTGCTCACCTTCTGCTTCGTGATGTGCCTGGACGCGTCGATCCGGGCCTTCGGCGGCGATTCGGTCTCGGTCAGCATCGCCAGTGTCGCCGTCGTCTTCCTCGCCGGGAACGCGCTGGGATCCGCGGCGCCGACGCCCGGCGGTGTGGGCGCGGTCGAGGCGACCCTGACGGTCGGCCTGATCGCCGTCGGTCTCCCCAAGGAGGTCGCCGCGCCCGCCGTGCTGCTGTTCCGGCTGCTGACGCTGTGGCTGCCGGTGCTGCCCGGATGGCTGGCGTTCAACCATCTGTCGCGCCGGGGCTCGCTCTGACGGGGACGGCCGCCGTACCTCGTACGGCCCGTGCTTCCGCGCGCGCGGAAGGGCGCGGAAGCACGATGGGATCATGCCCAGCCTCCCCCGGCCGTGTGCCGCCGCGCTGACCGCCTCCGCCGTGCTGCTGTCCTCGGTGCTGGCGGGTTGCAGCGGCGACCCCGCGGACGGAGGCCTGGCGGCCCAGACGCTCGACTGGCAGGACTGCCCGGCCCCGTCCGAGGCCGAGGGCGGCGGTACGGCGCCCTCCCCGCTGCCGGACGGCGACGCGTGGCAGTGCGCCGCGATGAAGGCCCCCCTCGACTGGAGCGACCCCACGGGCGACACCATCGACATCGCGCTGATCAGAGCGAGGACGAGCGGCCCGCAGAGCGAACGCATCGGCTCGCTCGTGTTCAACTTCGGCGGCCCCGGCGGCTCGGGCGTCAGCACCCTGCCGGCCTTCGGCGAGGACTACGCCGCCCTGCGCACCCGCTACGACCTGGTGAGCTTCGACCCGCGTGGGGTGGGCCGCAGCGCCGGAGTGAAGTGCGAGAACGACCAGCAGCTCGACCGGTACTTCCAGCAGGACGCCACCCCGGACGACGCCGCCGAGCGCGCCGCCTTCCTGAGGAACACCCGGCAGTTCAACGCCGCCTGCGAGAAGAACTCCCAGCGCGTGCTGCCGCATGTCCGCACCACCGACGCGGCCCGCGACATGGATCTGCTGCGCCAGGTCCTCGGTGACGACAAGCTCCACTACTTCGGCATCTCCTACGGCACCGAACTCGGCGGCGTCTACGCCCACTTGTTCCCCAAGAACGTGGGCCGCGCCGTCTTCGACGGGGTCGTCGACCCGACTCAGAACCCGGAGCAGAGCTCGCTCGGGCAGGCCGCCGGCTTCCAGCTCGCACTCGACAACTACGCCGAGGACTGCACCTCGAAAGTCGAGGAGTGCCCGGTCGGGGACAGCCCCCAGGACGTCAAGAACCGTATCGCCGCCCTGCTCAACAGCCTCGACAAGAAGCCGATCCCCGGCATCCTGCCGCGGGAGCTGACCCAGACGGCGGCGACCAACGGCATCGCCCAGTCCCTGTACTCGAAGGACTTCTGGGAGTACCTCACCGAGGGGTTGCAGGACGCCTACGACGGCGACGGCCGGATCCTGATGCTGCTGTCCGACGCGATGAACGGGCGCAGCACCGACGGCGACTACAGCAACATCATCCCGGCCAACGTCGCCATCAACTGCGCCGACGACAAGCCCCGCTACACCGCCGACTACGTGCAGGGGAAGCTGCCCGAATTCCGCGCCGCCTCACCGCTGTTCGGGGACTTCCTGGCCTGGGGCATGATGAACTGCACCGACTGGGCGGTGGCCGGAGCAGCCGACCACCCGGACGTCCACGCCCCCGGAGCCGCGCCGATCCTCGTCGTGGGCAACACCGGCGACCCGGCCACGCCGTACGAGGGGGCACGCAGGATGGTGGACGCGCTGGGCAAGGGCGTCGGTGTGGAGCTGACGTACAACGGCCAGGGGCACGGCGCGTACGACAGCAAGAACAAGTGCGTACAGAGCGCGGTGAACGGCTATCTGCTGCGGGGAAAGGTGCCCGCGGCCGGGACCGTGTGCTCCTGAGATGCCACCCATGTCATCAAAACTGCAGGTCAGAAGGTTATCCACAGGGTCCGACGGGCTGGGCTCGCTCCGCCTAGTATGGCCTGACCGCCGTGCGCTGTTCGATGCGTACGGCCTGCCTGGGGGGATCACACGGATGGCTCGAATGGCACGCTGGGCGGCACTGGGGGCCGCCGCCGCACTTCTGGCGGCGGGTTGCAGCGGCGGCTCGTCGTCCGGCAACGGCAAGAACGACACGGGCACGGGCGGGGCCACGGCGTCCTCCGGACCGTCCTCGCCCGGCACCTCCGCCAGGACGCCCGCGCTGCCCGCGTCCCTGACGTCCCAGAAGGTCGACTGGGGACGCTGCAAGGCCACCGCCGACTCCCTCGCACCGGGCGGCGACTGGCAGTGCGCGCGGCTCAAGGTGCCGTTGGACTGGGCGAAGCCGGAGGGCCGGACGATCGGTCTGGCGGTCATCCGCGCCAAGGCCCGCGGCGGGGACCGCATCGGCTCGCTCCTGTTCAACTTCGGCGGCCCTGGCGGCTCGGGGGTGTCGACGATGCCGTCGTACGCCTCCACCGTGTCCGCGCTGCGCGAACGGTACGACCTGGTGAGCTGGGACCCGCGCGGGGTCGGTGCCAGCGGCGGGGTGCGCTGCCGCGGTGACCGGCAGATCCAGGCGGCCGAGTCGATCGACGTGACACCCGACACCCCCGCGGAGGAGCAGGCGTACTTCCAGGACGCCACCGACTTCGGCCAGGGCTGCAAGAAGGCCGCCGGCGACCTGATGGCACACGTCTCGACCACCGACACCGCCCGGGACATGGACCTGATGCGCCAGGTCCTCGGCGACGCGAAGATGCACTACTTCGGCATCTCCTACGGCACCGAACTCGGCGGCGTCTACGCCCACTTGTTCCCCAAGAACGTCGGGCGGCTGATCCTCGACGCGGTCGTCGACCCCAGTGCCGACACGGTGGGCCACGCCGAGAACCAGACCCGGGGCTTCCAGCGCGCGCTGGACGACTACCTCAAGTCCACCGGCCAGGACCCGCAGAAGGGCACACGGAAGATCGCGGACCTGCTCTCGCGGATCGACACCACGCCGCTGCCCACCTCCTCGGGGCGGAAACTGACCCAGTCGCTGGCGGTCACCGGCATCGTCCTGCCGCTGTACAGCGAGGCCGGCTGGCCGAGCCTGACCAGCGCGCTGAACGAGGCGCAACAGGGCGACGGCACCGGGCTGCTGGAGCTCGCCGACGGCTACAACGAGCGGGACGGATCGGGTCACTACGGCACGACGACCCACTCCCAGCGGGTCATATCGTGCCTGGACGACAAGCAGCGGCCCACGCTGGAGGAGACGAAGAAGCGACTGCCGGAGTTCGAGCGGATCTCGCCCGTCTTCGGGGACTTCCTCGGCTGGGACACGGCCGGCTGGTGCCACGACTGGCCCGTCGCCGGCCAGTACGACACCCCGGAGGTGAGCGCGCCGGGTGCGGCGCCGGTCCTGGTGGTCGGCAACACGGGCGACCCGGCGACGCCTTACGAGGGGGCGCGCAGGATGGCGGACGAACTGGGCAAGGGCGTCGGCGTGGTGCTCACCTGGAAGGGCGAGGGCCACGGGGCGTACGGGAGCGGCAGCGACTGTGTCGACTCGACGGTGAACGCATACCTGCTGAAGGGAACGGTGCCGAAGGACGGCAAGACCTGCTCCTGAGTACGGCGGGGCCCGCCGCCGGCGGTACCGAGGACACCGCGGCCGGCCACGGACCAAGCCCACGGCGTCCGAGCCGGCCGGGCCGTGGGCTTCGGGTGCCGTACGGGTCGCTCGGCGGGGCGGTCGACCAATGCGGCTTGCCCTGCGGCGACGACAGCGCAACGGGCATGGAGGAACCCGTCGGGTCAGCGGAGCCAAGGGATACGTTGCAGGGATGCCGACCGAGTCCGTACCGACCTGTCCCCAGTGCGGTGGCCCGTTGAAAGCCGGCGCGATGGCGCTTTGCCACCGCGAGGAGGACGACCGCCGCACCTGCCGTGTGGTCTGGGGCTGCTCCGACCAACACGTCTGGTGGAAGTGGGCCGACCGTCCGACCTCCGAGCTGGAACTCTGCCCCTACCCGGATCTGATGGACGGCTGACATCCACAGCCCCCGGTCGGAGCGGGCGCGGATCGAACCGGGGCAAGCATTCACCCTAGGTTGCGTCCGGTGGGAGATCCCGCAGAACAACACCAGCGTGTGCAAGACCGTGCCCGCCCTGGTGACAGGACGGGCACGGCGGGTGACCGGTGGAGCGGGTGCACCCCGCTCACCTGCGGGGTCAGCCGAGGAGGTCGTACTGCTGGAATCCGGTGCCGAGGGAGACCCTTGCGGCGAAGCTCGCAGTTGTGTTGGCGCCGGTGCCCTTGTACAGGTAGAGCGTGCCGCCGGGCGTGCGGGCCAGCAGGTCGGCCTTGCCGTCGCTGTTGAGGTCGCCGACCGTCACGAGCGCGTTGTACGTCGTGCTGGTCCAGGTGGCGACCTTCAGCGCGGGCTGCCAGAGGGCCGTGGAGGCCACGCCCTTGCTGCGGTACAGGTACACGGCGCCGGTGCTCTTGTTGCGGGCGAGCAGGTCGGCGTTGCCGTCGCCGTTGAAGTCGCCGTGGCCGCGCACGAGGTTGAAGTTGTTGAAGCCGACGCCGACCTTGAGGGGGGCGGCGAAGCCTCCGTTGCCCTTGCCCGCGTACAGCCACAGCGCGCCCGTGGAGTCCACGGCCAGCAGGTCGGGCAGGTAGTCGCCGGTCATGTCGCCGGGGGCGACGATGTTCAGGCGGGTCTTCCAGTTGTCGCCGATCAGCTTGCTCGCCCACGAGTCGGTGGCGGGCACGTAGTGCTTCCAGAAGACGTCGCCGTCGGAGGACCGGCGCACGATCAGGTCCTGGTAGCCGTCCCGGTCGAGGTCCGTTTGGAGGATGAGGTTGTAGCCGTTCCAGTTGCCCCAGGACCTGCGGGCGGCCAGCGAGGTGCCCTTGGAGTCGATCTCGTAGGCGGTCTTGGTGGAGGCGTTGCGCACGAACAGGTCGGCGAGGTGGTCACCGTTGAGGTTGGTGTCCTCCACGCGCGGGTAGGCGGCGCCCACGTAGGACGAGACCTTGGTGAAGACGCTGTACGCGCCGCTCGCGACGCAGTCCTCGACGCCCCAGGAGACGACGCCCACGATCCGGCCCTTGACGATCAGCGGGCCGCCGGAGTCGCCGTTGCAGGCGGAGGTGGTGCCCTCGTCGCTGCCGGTGGCGGGGTTGCCCGCGCACACCATGTGGCCCTTGACGAAGTCCGCGCCGTAGGCGCCCGCGCAGGTGGTGTCCGACTGGATCGGCAGGGTCGCCGTCTTCAGCACGTCGGAGATGTCGTGCGTGGTGGAGCTGGTGCGGCCCCAGCCGAACAGCGTGGCCGGGGTGCCGGCGGCGTACGACGCGGTGTCGGTGGCCGTCGTCATCCGGATCGGCGTGGCCTTGATCGGGTTGGGCAGCGTCAGCACGGCGATGTCGTTGTTGATCGTCGCCGGGCTGTACGACGGGTGGTTCCACTGCCGCCAGACGTCGCTGTACGACCCACCGTGCAGGTCGGTGATCTGGCCGTTGCTGTCGACGGTGGGCAGCTGCGCGGTGCCGGTGATGACGATGCCGTGCGCGTACCAGCTGTAGTTCTTGTTGTACTCGTCGCGGACGCAGTGCGCGGCGGTGAGGATCTTCGTCGGGGCCACGACCACGCCGCCGCAGAAGAAGCCGATGTCGTCGGTGGTGGTGGTGGTTCCGCGGTCGTCGCCGTACCACAGCTGCGCCATCCACGGCGCGCTCGTGATGGACGTCGTGGTGCCGCCGATGATCTTCGGGTCGACGGTGCTGGTGCGGGTGCTCCCGCTCAGCGCCTCCTTGCCGGTGTGCCCCGGGGTGTCGTCACCGGCGACGGCGATCGCGAGCCGCTTCTCCAGCTCGGCCTGGGACGGTGCGCTGACCGTCCGCTTCGGCGGGGTCTCGGCCGCCTGCGCGGACGACGTCAGCAGGACGCCTGCGACGGCCGCGGCGATGCCGGCCGCGGCCACGGGCAGGGCGATCCGCACACGGCGTCTGTGACGCCGTCCCCCGGACGTGGGTGTACCCACAAGTCCCCCCTCGGGAAGTGATGTTCTGGGTCACACGGTCGAACGGGTGACCGAAGGGCGTGATCGTACCGTGGACGTGCACATGCAGAAGGGCCGCCCCCCTCGGAAGGGGGACGGCCCGTACGACGTCGGCGGGGACTAGGGTCTTCCGTTTGGATCAGCGCGGGACTCCTTGGCGGCTGCGCAGCGCTCAACCGAAGTCACGGCGAGTTCGTGCGGGCAGCCAGGGAATCGCTCGGTGGCCATCTGTACGGCCGAGGCGCGCCTCTGGTCCGGGCTGCTGCTGGGGCCGGAGCTCCCCGGGCATCCTCTGCGACGACCGGGCCTACGCCTGCAACGAACGTAGCGATCGCAGCCCCCAGCCGTCATGATCTGCCCATGGACGAGTACACATGGCCGACGCGCCCCAAAGTGCCGAAGGAGTCGTATCAGGAAGTGTGGGAGGCGACCGTCGCGGCTCTGCCGCTGGGGGCTTCCATGAGCGGAGAGGTGGTCGGGCGCCAGCCCTTCGGGGTCTTCATCCGGGTCGACGGGGTTCCGGACGCCATGGCGCTGGCGGAGATCATCTCCATGCCCGAGGGGATGGGGCTGCCCGTCCTCGGGGCCCGCGTCCAGGGTGAGGTCGTCGCGCATGCTGACCACAACTGTCAGGTGCGGGTTCGCCTGCACGAGGCGGGAGCGTCTCCCGAGTGATCTCCGCCGGGCCGTCCCTGGGCCGTGCGAGGCCGGCCGACGTCGACCGGCAACGACAGAAGCCCACGACGTCTGAGCTGGTCAGAGCCGCGGGCCTCGTCAGGCTCGCTGGTGGGCGAGGGGTGTGATCAGTAGACGGGCTTGTGGGGCTCGATCTGGTTGACCCAGCCGATCACGCCGCCGCCGACGTGTACGGCGTCCGCGAAGCCCGCGGACTTCAGCACGGCGAGGACTTCCGCACTGCGGACACCCGTCTTGCAGTGCAGGACGATCTTCTTGTCCTGCGGGAGGGACTCCAGGGCGGTGCCCATGAGGAACTCGTTCTTCGGGATCAGCTTGGCGCCGGGGATCGAGACGATCTCGTACTCGTTGATCTCGCGGACGTCGATGATCTCGATGTTCTCGCCGTCGTCGATCCACTCCTTGAGCTGCTTGGGAGTGATCGTCGAGCCGGCCGCGGCCGCCTGGGCCTCCTCGGACACGACGCCGCAGAAGGCCTCGTAGTCGATGAGCTCGGTGACGGTCGGGTTCTCGCCGCAGACCGCGCACTCGGGGTCCTTGCGGACCTTGACCTGGCGGTACTGCATCTCCAGGGCGTCGTAGATCATCAGACGGCCGACCAGCGGCTCGCCGGTGCCGGTGAGGACCTTGATCGCCTCGGTGACCTGGATGGAGCCGATGGACGCGCAGAGCACGCCCAGGACACCGCCCTCGGCGCAGGAGGGGACCATGCCCGGCGGCGGGGGCTCCGGGTAGAGGCAGCGGTAGCAGGGGCCGTGCTCCGACCAGAAGACGGAGGCCTGTCCGTCGAAGCGGTAGATCGAGCCCCACACGTACGGCTTGTTGAGCAGCACGCAGGCGTCGTTGACCAGGTAACGGGTCGCGAAGTTGTCCGTGCCGTCGACGATCAGGTCGTACTGGCTGAAGATGTCCATCACGTTGTCGGCCTCGAGCCGCTCCTCGTGAAGGATCACGTTCACGTACGGGTTGATGCCGAGGACCGAGTCACGGGCGGACGCGGCCTTGGAGCGGCCGATGTCGGACTGACTGTGGATGATCTGGCGCTGCAGGTTCGACTCGTCGACCTCGTCGAACTCCACGATGCCGAGCGTGCCCACGCCCGCCGCGGCCAGGTACATCAGTGCCGGCGAGCCCAGGCCGCCGGCGCCCACACAGAGCACCTTGGCGTTCTTCAGCCGCTTCTGCCCGTCCATCCCGACGTCGGGGATGATCAGGTGGCGGGAGTACCTGCGGACCTCGTCTACGGTGAGCTCGGCAGCCGGCTCGACCAGGGGTGGCAACGACACGGGGACTCCGTTGGTCGGTCAATCACTACGGTTGTTCTCCCCGTAACACTGCCACGGGCTTCTTCATTCCGAGACTCCCGTTCCGATCCGCGAGACGATGTCGTCCCAGTAGCCGGGCATGGTCTCCCAGGGGCCGGCGCCGCTGCCGCGGTCCGTCCGGTCGGTGAAGTAGATCGTCGAGGCGCCCTGCCAGCGGGCGATGCGTAATGCCTCGTCGAGGTGGCCGCGCGGGACTCCGTGGACGAGGTGGCAGAACCGTTCGGGCGGGTAGTCGGCGGTCCATTCGGCCACCTGCGACCAGCGGTAGTCGCTCCAGGGACCGCTGAACGTGACGAGCTGGTCGGCGTTCTCGGCGTAGCCGGGGTGCGGATGGGTGCCGTGGCCGAGGACGATGTGGATGTCGTCGCGCAGGCCGCGCAGCGCGGCCACCGTGCGGCGGATCGCGGGGAGCACGGCGCGTTCGTCCGGGCACCGGTCCAGCAGGAAGCCGTCGACCCGGTACCAGTCGCGGTAGCGGTGCGCGTCGGAGATCAGGTCGGCGAAGGGGCGGCCGCCGTAGGCGGTGTCGAGGTGGCCCAGGACCCGGACGCCCGCGTTGCGGACCCGGCCCGCCGCTTCCAGGCAGTGCGGATCGGGGCGGGTGCCGGGGCCGTCGGCGACGTTCAGCACGACCCAGTGCAGCGGGGTCCCGGGGCGGGAGAGCTGACCCCACTCGGTCGGGGCGAGCAGGGGGTGCCCGCAGCCCGGGACACCGAAGCCGGTGCGGACCTCGGTGCGCGCGGCGCCGTCCGCCGAGCTGGTCAGATGCGGCATGCCGCCTCCATCCAGATGTCGGCGAGGGACTCCTCGAGGTTGATACGGGGGCGCCAGCCGAGCCGGTCGCGTGCGGTGCGCACATCGGCCTGCTGCCAGCTGCCGCAGCCGTCGGGGTAGGCGACCGGGGCCGCGTGGTCGGGGTCGGTGCGCGGGTGGCCGACGGTCGCGCGCAGGTGGTGCCCGCCGGACGGCCCGTCGAGTTCGTGCAGGGCGCCTGCGTATCCGGCGACGCGGGCGAGGACCGTGGCGGCGTCCCGCAGGCGTACGGCGCGGCCCGAACCGATGTTGATGACGCCCTGCGCGGCGGAGAGCGAGGCCGCGTGGACGGCGCGGGCCACGTCGCGGACGTCGATGAAGTCGCGCTGGGCGCCGAGTCCGCCGAGCTTGAGCTCGCCGTCGCCGGACTGCATGGCGCGGCGCATGGCCTCGGCGAGGCGGCCGAGCGGGGAGCCCGCGGGGGTGCCCGGCCCGGCGGGCGAGAAGACCCGCAGGACGACGGCGTCGAGGCCTGATCCGAGGACGAGTTCGGTGGCGGCGAGTTTGCTGACGCCGTAGGGGCCGCCGGGGCGCGGCACGGCGTCCTCGGCGGTGGACGAGCCGGGTTGGCTCGGTCCGTACTCGGCGCCGCACCCGATCTGCACCAGGCGGGCTCCGCAGCCGCTGCGGCGCAGGGCCTCGCAGACGGTGGCGACGGCGACGGTGTTGTGCCGGGTGAGGTCGCGGGCGCCGCCGCGGGTGGCTCCGGCACAGTTCACGACGACCTGGGGGTGGACCGCGTCGAGGAAGCGGGTGAGTGCGCCGGGGCTGCCGGACGCCAGGTCGAAGCGGACATCGGCGTCGTCGCCGCGGCCGAGCGCGGTGAGCTGGACGGCCGGGTCGGCGAGCAGTCGGTCGGCGACGAAGCGGCCGATGTAGCCGTTGGCTCCGATCAGCAGGACCCTCATCGCTCGGCTCCCGGGGTGTGCGCTCCGGATGTTCCGGTGGCTCCGGACGCTCCGGGTCGGGAGGTGGTCATCTCGTGTCTCTCCTTCGAGGGGGTGGTGCGGTTGCCTCCGGCTCCGGGGCTGGTGCCCCCCGGGCGGGCGGCGGATCGGGAAGTCCGGCGGGGGCGTGACCGCGGGACGTACGCGACGGCCGACGCCGCGGGTGCGGCGGGCGCCGCGGGTGCGGCGGGCGCCGCGGGTGCGGCCGACTCCGCGTGCATGGCGTGCGCCTCGGGTGCGGCGGACTCCGCGGGTGCGGCCGACGCCGCGTGCATGGCGTACGCCTCGGGTGCGGCGGACACCGCGCGCACGGCGTGCGCCACAGGTGCAGCGGGCGTCGCGGGTGCAGCGGACACCTCGTACGCGGCAGGCGCCTCAGGCACAGCGGACACCGCGCGCACGACAGGCGCCACAGGCACGGCGGGCGCGTGCATGGCGGGCGCCACCTTCACGGCCGACGCCACAGGTGCGGCAGACGCCATGGGCGCGGCGAGCGCCTCAGGCCCAGCAGACGCCGCATGCGCACCAGGCGCCACAGGCACGGCGGACGCCACAGGTACGGCGGGCACCGCGTGCACGGTGGGCATCACCTGCCCGGCCGGTGCCGCAAGCACAGCGGGTGCCGCGTACGCGTGTCGGCGGGTCATCGGGCGGCCTCCGGTCGGGCGTGGGCCGATGCGCGGGTCAGGGTCCGGGTCGCATGGACCAGCAGGACCAGCGCTCCCGCTCCGCAGACGAGGGCCGGGACGCTGCCGGGGCCCCAGGCCCGCACCAGGGACTCGACGGGTTCGGCCAGGACCTCGCAGCCGGGCAGGCGGCCGGCCAGGACCGTGCCCACGGCGGCGGCTTCGGTCAGGGCCGCGGCGCCCAGGACGACGGCGGGTACGCGGGGGAAGCCGTGCAGGGCGAGGAGGCGGGCCAGCAGCAGGAGCGCGCCCAGGGTCAGGGCCTGCGCATAGGGCGCGGCCTCGCCCAGAACCGCGGCGCACAGGGCCAGCAGTGCCGTCAGCGCACCCAGGAACAGGGCGAACACGGCGAGCAGCAGGGGGCGTACGGAGGAGGCGAACTCCTCCAGACCGCGACTGGTCGTCAGTTTCCGGCGCGCGCGTACGGCGAGCAGGTGCGCGGACCAGGCGGCCGGGGCGCAGCCGAGCGCGAGGGCCAGGACGGGTGCCGCGGCGAGTGTCCAGGAGCCGCCCGTGAGACAGGCCGGCAGGTCCCGGGGGCCTGCGGCGACGGCGTCGTGGAGCAGACCGTCGCCGAGGGCGGCGTAGGTGAGGAGCCACCAGGGCCAGCTGTTGCCGCCGGCCGGGGGCGCGCCGGTGCGGTGGGCGGTGGCGCTCAGCGGGCCGCGGCTCAGCGC